>JAADHG010000146.1 GCA_013151975.1 Chlorobiota bacterium
CTTAGACCAGAAGTTCTTGAGTTTGCTACAATAATGGTGTTATATCTGCTTAAATCTGCACGACCAATACTTTTTGTATCTAATTTGGTTATAGTAATATCATAGCGTGTATCAAACAAATGCCACATTTCTCCTGCATCATACGATGTAATTCCGTCACCAACCAATAATGCAATTTTTGGTTTTTGTAAAGCTCTAAATCGTCCGCTACCTAAATCGATACCTTTTGTTAATCCAGTTGATAGCGCATCAATTTGCACATGACTGTCTTTAGCTAATTCACTAAGATATTTGTACAAATCTCCTGCATCTAACTTTTGATTTTGAACAGGAATCAAGATGGTTCCATAATCGTATTGCTTTCCGTTTAAGCTAAATGGTTTCATACCGACTTTGGCACGTAAGCCTTTGTTTAGTATGTGGTTTAACACCTTTGGCGTGTAATATTCGTGCCACTCCATTACGTACGCATAATTACTTTTTGCTGATACTGTACCTTCTTTAAAATGCAAATCGGTGACTTCGGCTCCAGCATTATTGGTAGAGACACCTTCGGCGTAATCTACATTAAATGCCAAAGGAAATGTCCATGCAGAAATATCGTAAAACAAGCTGTCTTGAAACTTGGTGCGTTTTTCGAACATGGCATTTATTAAACGTGTGTTCTTCTGATTTTTAGGCACAAAATAACTGTATCCTTTTTTAAAGTGTTTGCCTTGGGTAGTGAAATCTTTTTTTATTTCATTAAATGTAATGTGTTGACGTTTTAATATTTCTGCCAAATGATATGTTTTAGCAGCATCTTTTTCGTCGCCAAAAACAATCCCTTTTCCATTTTCTTTAGCAGCTTCGGTTCTAGCATTTTTAAAGAAATTATGTTGATATTTTAAAATCTCTTCGCGCATGTTTTTTGCAGCATCTAAAGTAGATAAGGCAGCTGTAAATTGATTGCGGATTGTAAATGGAAAGGTTAGGATGCCATTGTCGCTCTCTTGAATGTGACCACGAGAACTCGCTTGCTCGAATAAAATACCAATACCACCATTTATATCTGGAAATGTTGAGCCTTTACCATAGTAAAAGTCGTCAAAGCTTTCTTCAGTATAATACAACGAACCAATTTTATTAAAGGCTTTGGCATGAAAATTACCAATGCTTTTAGTAAGCTGTTGATTTAACTTAGGCGTTAAAGGATGTGTTCTCGATTGAATCCCTGGTTGAAAAAAGAAGGTTGCATTGGTTCCCATCTCATGATGGTCGGTTAAAATATTTGGTAACCATTTGTGAAATGTTGCAATTCTTGCTCTGGATTCTGGAAGTTGTACTGGTAACCAATCACGGTTCATATCAAACCAATAATGGTTGGTTCTTCCACCAGGCCAAACCTCATTATATTCTCTGTCGTTTGGATCTGGGTTGAGATTGATGCTCTTATTTGTATTTGCCCAATATGCAAAACGTTGTAAGCCATCAGGATTAAATGAGGGATCAAATAAGATTACTGTATTGTTTAATAATTCAGTAATATAATCGCCTTGAGCAGCAGCTAAATAATAGGCGGCTAAAAGACCTGCATTGGCACCACTTGGTTCGTTACCATGAATAGAAAATCCTTGATACACCACTATTGGCATATTTGCAGTATTTACTGAATTGCTTTCGGTAGCTGCAATATGTGCTTCATGAATGGCATCAATATTTTGATGGTTTTGAGGCGAGGTAATGGTTAGTAATAAAACAGGCCTGCCTTCAAAGGTTTTTCCTCTACTCTCAATAGTAATTCTATCCGAAGCTTTTGCAAGCGCATACATGTATTGCACTAACTTATCATGTGTGACATGCCATTCGCCAACTTGATGCCCTATGATACTTTCTGGAGTTGGTATATTTTGGTTGTAAGTTGTATTTTGAGGTAAGTAATACGATAAATCAATTTTGTTTTGAGCTTGTGTAAATACACAAAATAAAAGGCTTAGGAAGAATAGTTTTTTCATTGTAATGATGAGTTAGAATATAGAAGTGTTAGTTAGAGCATAAATATAAAAAAACCGTTACGATAAAGTAACGGTTTTACATATTTTAAGAATTTATTAAGACTATATATCTTCAAAATTTACATCAGTGAAACTTTCTGAAGATTTTGGAGTTTCTTCAGATGTGGTTTCATTATTAGTATATTCTTCTCTTTTAAAATCTTTTTGATGGCGTTCGCTAATTACTTCTTCACCTTTTTCATCAATAATATAGTCAGTCATTTCTGCTAGAATACTATTGAACTCTGAAAAATCTTCTTTGTATAAATAGATTTTGTGTTTTTTATAATGAAACGACCCATCGTCGTTGGTAAATTTTTTGCTTTCGGTTATAGTAAGATAATAATCACCAGCTTTAGTAGCTCTTACATCAAAAAAATAAGTGCGTCTTCCAGCTCTTAAAACTTTAGAAAATATTTCTTCTTTCTCCATCATATCATTATTACCCATAGTCGTGTTATTAAGTTTTATTTTTAAATTTTTACTGATTCAAAAATCTAAAAAAAATATATAGCAACCAACTAATTATGATATTTCTTTTTATCAATTTTAATTTTGATGCTTAATTGTGCGTAAACATTGGTTTTTAAAACATTAGTAAAAAACAGATTGTTAATTTAGTTAGGATCTGTTTTAGATGTTTCGGAAAGTTGCTTTAAATAGAGTTCTTTGTAGTAACCATCTGTGGTTATGAGTTGTTCATGAGTGCCTTCTTGAATCACTTTACCATCATCTAACACAATTATTTTATCAGCATTTTTAGCCGAAGATATTCTATGACTTACAATAATGGTTGTTTTATCTTTAGAAACAGTATTTAAATTATTAAGTATTTTTTCTTCGGTTTCAGTATCTACAGCAGATAAACAATCGTCTAGTAGTAAAATTTTTGGATGTTTAATTATAGCTCTTGCTATAGAAATACGTTGTTTTTGTCCTCCAGAAAGAGTGACGCCACGTTCACCTAAAATGGTATCGTAGCCATTTGCAAACTTCATTATATTTTTGTGTACCACAGCATCTTTAGCAGCTTGAATCACATCTTCATCTGTGGCATTTACAGAACCAAATTTAATATTGTTCTTTATAGTATCTGAAAATAAAAAAGCGTCTTGAGGCACAAAGCCTATACTATTTCGCAAACTGTTAAGATTTACCTCCTTTATAGGTGTGTCATCTATGGTAATGATACCGCTATTAACATCGTATAGTCTGCCAATTAGGTCTAATATAGTTGATTTTCCAGAGCCAGTCTTTCCAATTATTGCTAGTGTTTCACCTTTTTTAATATTAAAACTTAATCCTTTTAATGCTCTAATATTTGTGTCGTCATAAGTAAAATATACATTTTCAAATTTTATACTTCCTTTAATTTCAGTTGGAGTGTTTACTGTGTTTTTAATTTCGGGTTCTTCTTTTAAAAATTCATTGATACGTTTTTGAGATGCTTCGGCTTCTTGAGTAATGGAGGTTACCCAGCCTAAAGCTGCAACTGGCCATGTGAGCATATTTACATAGATAATAAACTCGGCAATAGTTCCAAAATGTTCTATTTTACCGTTTATATATTGCAACCCGCCAACATAGATTACCAATAAATTACTAGCACCTATAAGTAAAATCATTAATGGAAAAAAAAGTGCTTGTACTTTTGTTAAATCTATATGTTTTTGCCGGCTTTCGGTTGATAATGCTTCAAAAGCAGCATTGGTTTGATGTTCTATTCCGTTAGCTTTAATTACTGATATTCCGCTAAAAGACTCTTGGGTGAACGCTGATAATTTTGATAAATATACTTGTACAATAGTACTGCGCTTATGTATTACTTTGCTCAATGTGTAAATTGTAAACGATAAAACAGGTAACGGAATAATAGTGTACAACGCCAATGTTGGCGCACGATTAAACATATAGATTAGCGCAATAATAAATAGTGTAACGGTATCTATACTATACATAATTGCAGGGCCTGTATACATGCGTACTTTACTAACATCTTCACTAATACGATTCATTAAATCTCCAGTCCTATTTTTTTTGTAGAAGTTGAGCGACAAGCGCTGGTATTGTTGATAGACTTCATTTTTTAAATCAAACTCAATGTATCGTGAAACGTTAATAATAGTCTGACGTTTTAAGAATGTAAACAATCCTGCAATAAGTGCAGCACCGATAAGATATATGACATTCATTGCTAAATCTGCTTTAAAGGTTGTATCAATGTCACCTTCTAATTTCGCAACAATAACGTTAATAGATTGACCAATTAAACGTGGCGTAAACAACGCGAAAATTTTAGCAAGAATGGTAATTGCTATACCTATTAAAAGCTTAGACCTATACTTTTTAAAATATTTATTAAGGTGCCGTAATTCTTTCATTTACAATTTTTAAAAAACAACTGTTTATTATAGATTTCGCGTTTTAAACCTGATTTTTTTGTATAAAATGTAATATTTGGTTATTTTTGCATGCTGTTATTAGAGATTATTCAAATAACAATAAACTAAATAAATACATTTTAAATGATTTCAGACGTCATTAACTTAAGCGAAATTAAAAAAGTTGATCCAGTATTTGGACAACTTTCTTTTGATAATCATGAACAAGTTGTGTTTTGCAACGACAAAGATACAGGATTAAAAGCAATAATTGGAATTCATAATACGGTTTTAGGACCAGCTCTTGGAGGTACTAGAATGTGGCAATATAATAATGAATGGGAAGCCTTAAACGATGCGTTAAGGTTATCAAGAGGTATGACCTTTAAAGCTGCCATTACAGGACTAAATCTTGGCGGTGGAAAAGCGGTTATTATTGGTGATGCTAAAACACAGAAAACACCAGAGTTAATGAAACGTTTTGGTGAATTTGTACATTCTTTAAGCGGAAAGTATATTACTGCTGAAGATGTAGGCATGGAAACTGCTGATATGGATCTGGTTCGTGAAGTAACCCCTTATGTTACTGGTATTTCGGAAAGCAAAGGAGGCGCTGGCAACCCTTCACCTATAACAGCTTACGGTGTTTTTATGGGAATGAAGGCAGCAGCTAAATACAAGTTCGGAACAGATATTCTTGAAGATAAAAAGGTGTTTGTACAAGGTATCGGGCATGTAGGTGAATCTTTAGTAGAACATTTGGTAAATGAAGGAGCACATGTTGTAATAGCAGATATTAATGAAGAACGCTTACAAGATGTAAGTAAAAAATATGGCGCTAGTATTTATAGAGGAGACGATATCTATAGCGAATCTATGGATATATATGCGCCTTGTGCTTTAGGCGCAACGGTGAATGATGATACAGTGTACAAAATTAAGGCACAGGTTATTGCTGGAGCTGCAAACAACCAATTAGCTACTGAAGAAAGACACGGTCTTATTTTGCAAGAACGAGGTATTGTATATGCTCCAGATTTTTTAATAAATGCAGGTGGAATAATTAATGTGTATGCAGAATTAGAAGGGTATGATAAGCAAGAAATTATTAGAAAGACTGAAAACATATACAATACTACTTTAGAAATATTGAGTAATGCAGAGACTAATGAGATTACAGCAAATCATGCAGCACTGAATATTGCTAAGAATAGAATTGAAACAAGAAAAAAAGAGAACTCAAAATAAGTTCTTTTTTAAAATAATACTATTTTTGCGGAGATTGTCTAAAAGCATACAAAATTGTCATTCTGAACTTGTTTCAGAATCTTAGTTACTATTGATTTTATAGATCCTGAAATGAATTCAGGAAGACAGTAGAGTAGCTTATTGACTTTAAGACAGTCATCATTAGTGTGATTTATTAAAATATTCCTTTTTTCAGGAATTAAAAATGTTCTTTAAAAGATGCTTAACAGAAGACATATTCGTATAAAAGTAATGCAGATCATATTTGCAATTAAAAGTAATGAAAGCGATAACCTTAAAAAAGATGAACAGTTTTTGTTAGAAAGCATTGAGAATATGTATAGTTTATTTCTTTTAATACTCTCCTTATTAATAGAAGTACAAGCAAAAGCTGAAGATTACCTAATTAAATCTCAACAAAAACATTTACCTACCTCTGAAGAAAAAAATCCAAACCGAAAATTTGTAAACAACGAGCTTTTAAATCTTTTAAAGCAAAACAATTTGCTTAAACAAGAATTTCAAGCTAGAAAAATAGATAATTGGAAGTTTGATGATGAATATGTAGATGTTATTTTCAGAGCCATTATTGAAAGTGAGCTTTATAAAGACTATATGGCAACAAAACTGTCGACTTTTAAAGAAGATAAGATATTTGTTATAGATATGTTTAAAGAGATTATTGCGCCAAACGAAAAGCTGTATGACTATTTTGAGGATAAAAATATTACTTGGCTTGACGACCTTCCCGTTATTAATACAGCAATAGTTAAATTGTTACGTAAATCTAATCCACAATCACTAGAAAGCCACTTTGTGCCTAAGTTATTTAAAGATATGGAAGACAAAGACTTTGCAGTTACCCTTTTGGAAAAAACCCTATCGAACGAATTAGCGTTTAGTAATGAAATTGAAGGTAAAACCGCAAATTGGGATAAAGATCGTATAGCCAACATTGATTTTGTATTGCTTCAAATGGCGATTTGCGAATTTCAAAAATTCCCATCAATCCCTGTAAAAGTAACTATAAACGAGTATTTAGAAATTGCAAAAGAGTATTCTACACCAAAAAGTAGCGTGTTTATTAACGGTATATTAGACAATTTAGCTAAAGAGTATAGTGATAAAGGAACGTTAAATAAAGCGGGACGAGGATTGAAGTAATTTTTTTTTTATTACATTTATGCCCAAATAACCGAAAAACAAATAATAACCCAAATGTTTATCTTGAATAGACAATTAAAATTTAAGAACATGAAAAAAGTAATTTTAGGATTAAGTGCCTTATGTTTGGTGGCATTTACATCTTGTAAAGAAGATGCGACAAGCAAAGTAAAATCTGAAAATGTAACCCAAGCGGCTGAAAGAGATGCTGTTTCAGGAGATTTTCCAGCAATTACATTTGAAGAAACAGTACATGACTTTGGAGAAATTGAGAATGGAACTCCAGTAGAAACAGTATTTTCCTACACAAATACTGGTAATGCACCATTAGTAATTACAGATATTAAAAGTACTTGTGGATGTACAGTACCTCAAGATTGGAGTAAAGAACCTTTAGCTCCAGGATCATCTGCTAATTTTACAGTTAAGTTTAATGGTAAAGGTGCTAACAAAGTATCAAAAACTATTACGTTAACTGCTAATACAGAGAGTGGTAAAGAAGCTGTAAAGATTACAGCGTTTATTAAGCCAGATCCTAATGCACCGCAAAAAGGGGCATCTATTCTTCAACAACCAGCTGCTACTAAAACTAGCACACAGCCTGGTCATGAAGGACATAATCATAATTAATATAATTATTTATAGTTAATGGAAGGATTAGGTCAATATGCACCGTTTATTTTAATGTTTGTTGTTGTGTATTTCTTTATGATTGCACCACAAATGAAACGTGCAAAGAAAGAAAAAAAATTCGCTGCAGAATTAAAACGAGGAGATAGAGTAATAACTAAAAGTGGAATGCATGGTAAAGTATTGGAGCTAAATGATAAAGATAGTTCTTGTATTATTGAAACCTTAGCAGGAAAAATTAAGTTTGAACGCTCAGCCATTTCCATGGAAATGAGCATGAAGCTCAATGCGCCTCCAGCAGTGAAAAAATAATTAAAAAAAGCAGCTCTTAGAGCTGCTTTTTTTATGATGTAAAGAAAGTACGTCCATTTTTAAAATTATGATGAATTCCCACATTCACTTCGACAACACATCGACTGCGCTCAGTGTGACATCTTAGTGTGACACTTGGGAAAGACAAGATAATTTAGGACACTATTTATATTATTTGAATCATTATAAGGACTTATTAAACTAGAATTGAAATGATTCTAAATTTAGAGCTACCAAGTTCCTGCGTAATCTGTCATTTCTCCAGATTGTTGCTTAAGATAATCATATTTTAGCTTTATTATTTGACGAATATGTAAATAATCATGTGTTAACCAATTTGTTAAGAAGAATTTTGCTGTAAGCTTCCCTTTTTTTGGATGCTCGTAATAGTGTTCCCATTTAGGGGAATTAAGAGATTGTAACCATTTAATTGATTTCGCTCTTTCCTCAATAAATTTGTTAAGCATAGTATTGTAATCTTGCTCAAGATATTTACGTTCTGTAACCCATTCAACAGGATTAAAAGTAGGAGGTGTTTGGTTGGGTTTCTCTAAAACCCATTGTGTTCTAAATTTAAAATCTTCGCGTTCTTCGTCATATAAATGGCAAACTATTTCTAACAAACTCCATTTAGTAGGATTCTGTTTCCACAAGTATATGTCTTTATTTACATCGTTTAAAAGATTGTAAAAAACAGCTTTATTTTCTTGAAGTTGTTCGATTAGAAAATCCATAATTAAAAATAAAAGTTAATTTTTTTACAATTTTAATTTGACAAAGTACCACCATTGTGACCGACAAAACATAATCCTTTAATACTTTTTGAAGAGTAAACTTCAATACTGGGTTCAGTGTAAATTTCAGTTTCATTATCAATTTGAACACATCTTTCCATATCCATATAGTTTACTGGAATAATTTTTTCATTTCCAGTTGGTTTTGAAACAACTGATAATAGCTTAAGATTAAATGAATAACTTGAATCTAATTTTATTTTATTACAATTGTATATTGCTATTTTTTTTGATATAATTTTATATCTCTGTTTTTTATCTTTTGCGTAAATTAAATAGAAATTATTTATTGAATCTATCTTGTATACAATATATGCTGACTTAATAATTAAATCATTTTTTTGATTTGTTTTGAATGACTTACACGAAGTAATAGCCAAAAAAATAATCAATAATCTTTTCATAATCTTACTTTGAATATTTTTCAGCAGTTAATTCCACAATTTTACAAATCACTTTAGTTGCTTTTAAAATACTTTCAACAGGAACATATTCATAACGCCCATGAAAATTGTGTCCACCAGCAAAAATATTTGGACATGGTAATCCCATATAGCTCAACTGTGAGCCATCAGTTCCGCCTCTAATCGCTTTTATTAAAGGTGTAATGTTGAGGTGTTTCATGGCTTCTTCAGCAATATCAACAATATGTTTTACAGGCTCTACCTTTTCTTTCATATTGTAATATTGGTCTTTTATCTCAATTTCAATAATTGGCTTTCCGTATTTTGCATTCATATCGTCTGCAATTTTTTGAATCAATGCTTTTCTAGCTTCAAATTTATGGCTATCATGATCTCGAATAATGTATTGCAATTGGGTTTCTTCAACTTTGCCTTCCATAGCATATAAGTGAAAAAAGCCTTCATAGCCTTCAGTTAGTTCAGGAGTTTCTCTTTTGGGTAGATTATTGATGAATTCGGTTGCGTAATACATAGAATTTACCATTTTTCCTTTGGCATAACCAGGATGTACAATTTTTCCGTAGGCTTTAATCTTTGCTCCAGCAGCGTTGAAGTTTTCATATTCCAATTCACCAACCTGACTGCCATCCATAGTGTAAGCCCAATCGGCTCCAAACTTTTTTACATCAAATTTATGTGCGCCACGACCAATTTCTTCATCAGGCGTAAAACCAACCTTAATATCTCCATGTTTAATTTCGGGATGGTTTATAAGGTATTCCATAGCACTCACAATCTCACAAATTCCTGCTTTATCATCGGCGCCAAGTAAAGTGGTACCATCAGTAGTGATTAAGGTTTGCCCTTTGTACATTAACAAATCGTCAAAGTAAGTGGGTGAAAGCACAATATTTTCTTCGGCATTTAATACAATATCTTCGCCATTATAGTTCTCAATAATTTTTGGGTTTACATTGGCTCCAGTAAAATCTGGAGAGGTGTCAAAATGTGAAATAAAACCAATGGTTGGCACCTCGTGTTCTACATTGCTCGGTAAGGTTGCCATGATGTATGCATTATCATCAATGCTAACATTTTGCATGCCAATGGCTTTAAGTTCATCAACTAATTTATTGGCTAAATCCCATTGTTTTTTGGTGCTTGGAGTGGTTTCACTATTTGGGTCACTTTCAGTATCAATAGTCACATAGCCAATAAAACGATTGATAATGTGTTGCGTATTTAACATATTTTCTTTGATTTTATTCAAAAATAGAGAACGGTTTATAAAGAGGCAAGCGATATAATGCTTTCTTTTTTATTGCATGAAATTAGTTTATTTTTGCACTCAAAATAGCCTTCATGTATAAATCGCTTATTCGTCCAATACTCTTTTGTTTTGATCCTGAAAAAGTGCATCATTTTACATTTTCGTTTATAAAATTTATTTCAAAACTACCTTTAGTTCCTAATTTAATTAGGAGTATGTATCAAGTTAATGATAAAGCTTTAGAGCGTCATTTATTTGGACTAACATTTAAAAATCCTGTAGGATTAGCTGCTGGATTTGATAAAAATGCAGTGTTGTATAATGAACTGACAAATTTTGGATTTGGCTTTATTGAAATAGGAACAGTTACACCAAAAGCACAGGTTGGAAATCCGAAAAAGCGATTATTCAGATTGCAACAAGACCAAGGTATTATTAACCGAATGGGTTTTAATAACGAAGGATTAGAAGCTACGATTACACAATTAAGAAAGAATAAAGGGCAACTCATAATAGGCGGTAACATAGGTAAAAACACAGACACTGCTCCAGAAGATTACACCAAAGATTATCTGGAATGTTTTAATGCACTGCATCCTTATGTTGACTATTTTGTATTGAATGTAAGCTGCCCAAATGTTGGAAGTCATGCCAAACTTACAGACAAGGATTATTTGGAAGAATTGATTAGTGAAGTGATGCAAGCAAATAATAACTTTAGTGTTCAAAAACCTATACTACTTAAAATTGCTCCAGATTTAAATACCGTTCAATTGGATGAAATTATTGAGCTTGTTGCAACTACCAAAATTGATGGTATTATAGCTTCTAATACGTCTGTGTCAAGAGCGGGTTTAAGCACTTCAAACGAAAAATTAGAAGCCATAGGAAACGGAGGTTTAAGTGGGAAACCGATTAAAGACAAAAGTACTCAAGTCATTAAATATTTAGCTGATAAAAGCAATAAAGCATTTCCAATTATTGGTGTAGGAGGTATTCATTCTCCTCAAGATGCACTTGAAAAGTTTGACGCAGGAGCTGATTTAGTTCAAATTTTTACGGGCTTTATTTATGAGGGACCTCGACTTGTTAAAGATATAAATACAATGATTTTAGAAAAATAATATTCTTTTAGATTTCTATATCTTCAATCAGGTACTGATATATACGTAAATGATAATTAATAATTTAAAATTTTCTATTTCAATTGTTATTGTATTTATTGTTTTCACAATAATAGGTACACTCTCACATGAGTTTGGACATATAGCTGTGGCAAAGTATTTTGGTTTTGAAACAACGCTTCATTATGGGTCAATGGAGTATTTTAAAAAAGGAAGGAACGAATTTAAAAAAGATAAACTCTTTAAAGAATTTATCACAATTTACGATGAGTTTAGTAATGAGATAAGTCATAATTTAGAGTATGAAAAAAAAGAACGTTTTCTAGAGTTACAAAATATACTTGACAATAAATATCCGGATATTGCTAAGGAACCTTCAAGAGAAGAAGAAATAAAAAGGTTTTTTATAACACTTGGAGGTCCAATTCAAACTTTATTAACCAGTTTTTTTGGGTTATTTGTTTTAGGGTTTAGAGGCTCGAAAAACAAAATATCTTTTCAGTTTTTAGATTGGTTTGCTGTTTTTTTATCCCTATTTGCTTTAAGAGAAGTATTCAACTTTGTAACGGCAATAATTAAATTCATAATTTTTTCTAAATCTGATTTTTATGGAGATGAGTTTGAAATTTCTCGTTATTTGGAGTATAATCAGTGGTTAATTCCTATTTTGACTTTTATTTTAGGATTGTCAATTTCACTTTATGTTATTTATAAAATAATTCCTTTTAAATATAGGTTTCCTTTTGTTATTTCAGGTTTTGTTGGTGGTTGTTTAGGGTTTGCTATCTGGTTTGGTTTTTTAGGAAGATTACTTTTCATTTTAGATTAAAATAGTAGTATTTTTATCATTGTATTAAATCCTTGTAATGCCTGAACAAATTAAAATTATTGAATGCCCACGAGATGCCATGCAAGGAATTAAAGCATTTATACCAACTGAAGAAAAAGTTGGATACATTCAATCATTATTAAAAGTAGGTTTTGATACTATAGATTTCGGAAGTTTTGTATCTCCAAAAGCTATTCCACAAATGGTTGATACCGCTGAGGTTTTAGCACAACTAAATTTATCAGAAACTACTAGTAAATTATTAGCAATTGTTGCCAATACACGTGGCGCAACTGATGCTTCAAAGTATAAAGAAATTGATTATTTGGGATATCCATTTTCTATTTCTGAAAATTTTCAAATGCGTAATACCCACAAAACCATTGCACAATCTGTAGTGACACTTTCTGAAATATTAGAAGTAGCAGATAGGTCTAATAAACAAGTTGTGGTTTATATTTCTATGGGATTTGGCAATCCTTATGGTGACCCTTGGAACGTTGAAATTGTTGGCGAGTGGACAGAGCGTTTAAGTAACATGGGAGTTAAGATCCTATCACTTAGTGATACTATTGGAAGTTCTAATCCAGAAAATATCAACTATTTATTTTCTAATTTAATTCCGAGTTATCCTAGCATAGAGTTTGGAGCACATTTACACACTACACCTAATTCTTGGTTTGAAAAAGTAGATGCTGCATATAAAGCAGGCTGCAAACGTTTTGATGGTGCTATTCAAGGATTTGGTGGTTGCCCTATGGCAAAAGATGAATTGACAGGAAATATGCCCACCGAAAAGTTATTATCTTATTTTACGCCTAAGAAATCAATTAATAATCTTAGTGCTTTAAGTTTTGAAAGTGCTTATAATGAGGCTTCCAAGGTTTTTAATGCATACCATTAAAAGTGTTATTATTCTTAAAGTTTAAATTCAAAGCCTCCAAAAATTCCAAATGGTAGTCCAGGACGCAATCCTGCAGGAACTCTTGATACTGCATAAGTTGAGTCTAGGAGGTTAACAAAATTCAAAGTTAAAGCAGTGTTTTTATTAACTCTGTATCTTCCTGATAAATCAATAATAAAATTGGATGCTACTTTTTCATTTTCAGGAATCGTACCACTTCCAGCTTTTGTTCTAAATGCACCATTAAAACGACCGCTTAAACTAAGTTCAAAGTCTTTGTGCTCTAAAGAAAGCGTTGTATTAAATTGATGTTTAGCTATATAAGGTAATTGGTCTCCAATATTAACTTCTCCCCAAAGACTATCATCACTATCAAAACTATTCAAAAATTTGCTATTGGTAAAAGTATAAGCAAACGTTATTGGGAGTTTATAATTAGCATTGGTTTTTACAAGGTCGTAATTTAATAACATTTCAAAACCATTCACTCTCACTTCTCCTGCGTTAAACTGTTCCAAAGAACCCGTTCCACCAGTTGCAGCGAGATCGCTTCCTAATAAATTACTGTATTGGTTGTTAAAAGCAATGATTTCTCCTCTTAAACCTTTGGTTGTAAATCGTGTTCCTAATTCAATGTTTACACTTTCTTCTGCTTTTTGACCTTCCAGATTACTTGGTGGTGAAAAGCCTTTGTGTACACTAGCAAAAGTTGAAAAATCATTATTGATTTTATAATTAATTCCTATTCCTGGAATTAATACGCCTACTTTATTATTGCGTAATAAAAGATTACTGCCAGTTCTATTTACATCGTTTTTGCCGTAATCTTTTCTTGCCAAATCTATATTTTCATAGCGTAAACCTGGAGTAATTGTAAGCTTATTGTATTTAAGTTTATACATAGCGAAAGCTGAAAAGGCATTAGCACTACTAATTCTATTTGCATCTGTTCCTTGTGTACCTGGATTAGTTAAATTCATTATGCCATTGATAATGTTAAAACCGTCAAGCCATTGAAACCTATCTTCTTCGTCATAATGCATACGTAAACCAATTTCAATATCATGGAAAGCATTTTTGCCATACCAATGATAGTCTAATTTTGTTTGTACACCTTTAGAGATATAGTTTCTATTATTTGCTTTTACTAATAAAGAGTTTGCATCGGAATTTGTTGTGCCATTTATCACATCAAAATAGTCGCTATATGTTAAAGGGTTTGTAAGAATTGAATTAATTCCAACTTTAGTACCATTAACAACCACATCATTTAGTTTATACCAATTTCTTGAAAAATTATTGTAATATCCTGTTGTAGTAATTCTAAAATCTTTTGTAATATTTAAAATATGTGTTGCTGTAAACTGTAAATGATCTGCTTTAAAATTATCTTTTTCTGAAGCAGCATATCTATCAAAAGGGTTACTTTTAAAATCAGCATCAGTTAAGCCTAAATACGTTTCATTTGCAACCTCATCAGAATATTGAAATTTGAACTCTATAGATTGACTAAATCTTGGTTTGGGGTTGGTGTTAATTCTAAATTTTGCAACAATATCATTTTTATCAAATCCAGTATTGGCATTGTTTGGTAAATTTTTAAAACCATCAGACGAGTAATTTAAGTATTCAATAAGATATCCAAAATTTTGTTTACTTCCTCCTAGACTTGTATGTAATTTACTGCCATTAAAACTTCCATAGCTTGCATTTATATTTGCCGAAAACGAGTCAGGAATTTGAGTAGAAACCATATTAATTGCGCCACCAGTTGTAAAAGGGCCATACTGTACTTGGCTACTGCCTTTTAATATTTCTATGGCTTGCATTCTAGCAACTGTTGGAAAGTAATAGGCAGCAGGAGCACTATATGGCGCAGGTGCAATAAGTACGCCATCTTCCATTAAAGTAATCTTAGAGCTACGCTCTGGTGAAGTTCCTCTAAGGCTTATGTTAGGGCGTAGTCCAAAACCATCTTCTTCATAAATATTAACCCCTGGAACGTTACGCAATATTCTATTTATATCAGTATAGCCAAATTTTTTGAGTTCATTTGGTGATACATAATAGGAAGAACCAGTTCTATTTTTGGCTACAAATTTATTACCAAAAATAACACTAGCAGATAGAATCACTTCATCAAGTTGTTGTATTGAATCTTTTGGGATAGTTTGTTGTTTATTTTGTGCATAACCAATTGAAAAAATTGCTATAAAAATAAAGGATAATTTAGTATTCATTTTATTTAGACTAATTAAAAATAATATCAATTTATTTGCGCAAATATATAACAGAAAATTATATATCCAAAGCTTATTTAGAATAAATACAAATAATATTTTACTTGTCATTCATTATAAATAAGTTACATTATATTAAAGCGATTATAAATAAAAGAAGCACATTAAAAAAAAGACTATATTGTCTTATATAATAGTCAAAATATCTTGTAAAATGTATATTCTACATAACTTTTAAGTACATCCATATTTCTAAAAATAGTGTAATGATTTCTGGGACATTAATGACACTTACCTTTACGAATAATACTTACCTTTTCGTTTTCTGTGACTATTATTTTACCCCAACGTTTAAAAACTAAAAAATAAGGTAGGAGTTTTTCTGTTCTATCTGTTCTATAGTTTTAACACGAAGTTTAATCTGTCAAATACCAATTTATAAAACACTACTACTTTTATAATTTGCTACTTAATTCATGTAAGATATTATAAATTATTGCTACTAAGGCGGCACAATTTTTTTAACACTACAATTTTAGAATAAAGATAGCGTTAACCTATTTGTTAATTTACTTTTTAAAAAATGATTAAGCGTATTAGTATAGTCTTTCTATTGTTTATTGGACTGAATTGTTTTTCACAAAATTGGGTAACTAATTTAGATGAAGCAGAAAGAATAGCACAAAATAAAAACCAAAAAATAGTATTGGTTTTTTCAGGATCTGATTGGTGTGCACCTTGTATAAAGTTAGAAAAAGAGATTTTAGAATCTAAAGAGTTTAAAGATTTCTCTAAATCTAATTTTGTAATGTTAAGAGCTGATTTCCCTCGAAGAAAAAAAAATGCATTACCTCCAAAAATACAAGAAGAGAATAATAGTTTGGCCGAAATGTATAATAACCATGGATTCTTTCCGCTTGTTGTTGTATTGGATAAAAACGGAAAAGTCTTAGGGGAAACAGGTTATAAAAATACAACTCCAAAAGAATATATTAAGCTTTTAGCATCTTATTAGTTCAAAATGAAAAACAGTATAATAGGCACCATATTCTTAATGGTTTCCTTTGTTTGTAATTCCCAAGAAATATATGGAAGAACGCTTAAATTAATGGGAAGCCGTTTCGATATTACAGTAGTCGCAGCAAATAAAGCTCAAGGGGATGCTTTTATAGATTTAGCTGTTGCTGAAATATCTAGAATAGAGAGTAAAATTTCATCTTGGGATTCAAATTCTGTAACATCCTTGATTAATAAAAATGCAGGAATAAAGCCAGTAATAGTTGATGAAGAATTATTTAATCTGATACAACGAGCAATTCAGATATCAAAGTTAACTGAAGGAGCTTTTGATATCAGTTATGCATCCATGGACAAAATTTGGAAGTTTGATGGTAGTATGAAAACAATGCCTTCTAAAGATATTATTAAGCAATCTGTTGCTAAAGTTGGTTTTCAAAATATTATTCTAAATCAAGAAAAGCATTCAGTTTTTTTAAAGCTAAAAGGCATGAAAATTGGTTTTGGGGCTATTGGTAAAGGCTACGCGGCCGATAAGGCAAAAGCACTATTAAAACAGAAAGGGGTAGAAGCAGGAATTATTAATGCATCTGGCGATATGAATACTTGGGGAAAACAACCTAATGGCAAAGATTGGAAAGTGGGTATTACAAATCCTTTAAATAAAAACAAGGTATTTACGCTATTACCAATTCATGAAAAAGCAGTGGTAACTTCAGGGAATTACGAAAAGTATGTAACCTTTAATGGGCAACGTTATTCTCATATTATTGATCCTAGAACAGGATATCCAAGCAAAGGTGTTGTAAGCGCAAGTGTTTTTGCACCAAGTGCTGAGTTAGCTGATGCTTTAGCTACATCAATTTTTGTTATGGGAAAAGATGTTGGATTGAATTTAATAAATCAATTACCAGAGGTAGAATGTATTATAGTTGATGATACTGGAAAAGTGTATTACTCAGAGAATATTGACATAAAAGATTCTTCTAAAAATTAATTTAAAATATACAGAAAATAGAAAAAAGATGATAAAGAAAGTAATTATTTGTGCAATAATTTTGGTAAGCGCCAGCTCATGTGTTGCTGTAAAAGAGTATGAAAAAATTTATATAAACGATCCTGATATGATATTATCTGCAGCTTTAATAAAGCGATTTGAAACAAATTTTCAAGTGTATAGAGAAGGTGCTTCTGGAGCAAATGGCGGAAAAACAGGAGGAGGCTGTGGATGTAATTAAAATGAAGAAGTATCTCACCTCAATAATAATATGCTGTTTTGTTATTGGCATGTCTCAAGCACAAACAAAAGTATCACAAGGGGCATATAAAAAGAAAGTATTAGAGACTGCAGAAGTGGACTTTTTAATGAGCTATTATACTCAAGAAGGAAATCATGCATCTGTAACTGGAGGTATCGGAAATGAAAAATTAACTGATATTACACCAACGTTTATAGTTGCAATACCTTTAAATGCTGACGACGTTCTAACAGTTAATGCAGGAATATCAGCATATACATCTGCCTCATCAAGTAATTTAGATCCATTTGATTCAAGTGGAGCATCAAGAAAAAGAGGCGACGATGACGATAAGAGAGTATCAGCCAGAGCCGATAAAATTACAGGAAGCCCTTGGGTAGAATCCTCAGGAGCTTCACGAAGTGATATTTGGGCTACTATTAACGGGAGTTATAGTCATAGTTCTGATGATAGAAATAATATTTGGACTGTAGATTTGGGCTTTTCAAAAGAATATGATTATGCATCTTTAGGTTTTGGTGGCGGATTTACAAAATTATTTAATCAAAAAAACACTGAACTAGGAATTAAAGGGCAAGTATATTTAGATACTTGGAATCCAAAATATCCAACGGAACTTGATTCTTACATAGAGGCTGGCCAAAATTTAAATAGCGGTTTTTTTGCAAATATTGATATTCTTGATCAATCTGGTAATGTTATTGATAAAAATGGAAGTTCAGTATGGTCACCACTGCAGACCACACTAGTTACCAATAAGTCAAGGAATTCATATTCATTATCCTTTAGTTTTTCGCAAATAATAAGTAAGAAAGCTCAATTTTCTTTATTCTTTGATTTGGTACAGCAAAATGGATGGTTATCAAACCCTATGCAACGTGTTTATTTTGCAGACCGTGACAACTATTATGTGGGAAAAGCGTCTAGTATTCCTAAATATACATCTCCAAAAAATAAAAATGTGTTTCAATTAGCAGACGATATAGAAAGATTGCCAAGTTCACGATTTAAAGTTCCGTTTGGTGCACGCTTTAATTATTTTATAAATGAATCGGTTTCTTTAAGAACATATTATCGGTATTATTATGACAATTGGGGAATCCGTTCACATACAGCAAGTATAGAAATTCCAATTAAATTTGCTAAAGGAAAGTTTACAATATATCCAAATTATAGATTTTATAATCAAACGGCAGCCGATTATTTTGCACCTTATGAAGCTAATGTATCTACTAGTGAATTTTATACATCAGACTATGATTTGTCTAAATTTGATAGTAACCAATATGGATTAGGCTTTAAATATTTAGACATCTTTACTAAGTTTAAGCTGTTTAAAGGCGTCGGATTAAAATCATTAGATGTACAATACAGCATCTATAATAGAAGTGATGGTCTTAAGTCTAACATAATATCGGCAGGATTTAAGTTTATTTTAGAATAAAGTATAAATAAGAGTAATTCTAAATTATAATTAAAAAATCAAATTTAGTTCAACTTTTAAGTATCTTCGTATTTGTAAAACTTAAAGAAATGAATGCAACAATAGAAAAGTTATTAAACGATCAAGTAAAGTTTGAAGCTAATGCTTCAATGCAATATTTGTCAATGGCGTCTTGGGCTGATGCAAATGGGTATAATGGCGTAGCAGAGTTTTTTTATTTACAATCTGAAGAAGAGCGTGTACATATGATTAAACTGGTTAAGTTTATTAATGAGCGTAGTGGTAAAGTTATTGTTCCCGAAATTGATAAACCTCAAGAAAACTATACATCTTTAAATGAATTATTTGAAACGTTTTTGAAGAGTGAAATGTTTGTAACCGAACAAATAAACCATGTAATTTATGAGTGCTTACAACACAAAGAGTATAACGTTCATAATTTTATGCAATGGTATGTTACCGAACAGTTAGAAGAAGAAGCTGTAGCAAGAACCTTGTTAGATAAATTAACCATAATAGGTAATGACAAATCCGGACATTATTTATTTGATAGAGATATTAATACAATAGCTTCTGTAAATCAAAATCCAGAATAATTTAAGCTACTATTTCTGTAGAAACTACATCTGATTTTTCAAAATAGGTAAAATATACAGTACCTATAATTGTGCTTAAATAATAAAATGCAACGATATATATTCCGTAGAGTGTGTATGCATTTAATCCAAACCAATCGTCAAAATAAAACAGTATAGTTAATGCAAATGCAACTCTAATACCTTCAACTATTACAGCATGTTTTTTTCTATCCATTAAGGTTGTATAACCATAAATACCAATAAAAACAACCAATCCGTATAGTAGTAAATTATCAAAGGTTATATTCCCAAAATTATAAAACATAAACAAAAGTAAAATCATAGTCATTACATATTGATATATAGACCACAGTTTTAAAGCATTTGAAGCTGGTGTTTTAAATTTGGTGTAACTGTAAACGTCTTCAATTATCGTAATTGGATATTTATCAACAACATCTTTAGGTCTCCAACCTGTTGGCATAAACCAAATACGCAATTTATCTAACCAATTTTTAGTTCTCCAAGCATCTTTAATCAATAACCAAACATGCTGAAAATTAATGAGTATTGGGTTCCAAGTATTCACAGGTTTTAAAACACCATAAACAGGTGGTACTTCTTTTAATTCTTCTTGAAAAGTGCCAAATAGTCTATCCCAAATACAAAAAATAGCACCTAGATTTTTATCTATGTATATTTTATTTATAGCATGATGTACACGATGTTGGGAAGGTGTAACAATAATATATTCTAAAATTCCAAGTTTACCGATATGCTTGGTGTGATACCAAAATTGAGCAAATAAATGCAAGGGTGTTAAAATAGCAATAACTTTATATGGAATGCCTAATAGCACAGCAGGAATAAGTAATAAAGCGGTATAGCCTATTAAAGATGAAATAGATTGGCGTAAGGCACAACCCAAATTAAATTCTTCACTACTATGGTGAATAATATGCTG
>JAADHG010000013.1 GCA_013151975.1 Chlorobiota bacterium
TTATAATATTACTGATGATAAAGAAGGCATTAAGGCAACATTTTGTACAGCACCTGCAATACGAAATTTTTCAAGAAATTTTTTAACTGAAGTTGTTGGGACTTTTGTGCTAATTTTTGCAGTGTTATACATAGCGGGTCCAGAGTTAAGTATTGGCTCTGAAGAAGCAGTTAATTTTGGGTTAGGCTCTATAGGTGCAATTCCTGTAGCTTTTGTAGTTTGGGTAATTGGATTAAGTTTAGGCGGCTTAACGGGCTATGCTATTAATCCTGCAAGAGATTTAGGGCCACGAATTATTTATACATTATTGCCAATAAAATTTAAAAGAAGTAGTGATTGGAGTTATGCGTGGATTCCTATTGTTGCACCACTAGTTGGAGGAGGGTTGGCAGCAGCGTTATATTTAATTGTGTAATGCCGTAGATGATATAAAACAAAAAATGCGAAGTATATACTTCGCATTTTTATATAAAGCTTAATCTGCTAAGACTATAATTTTATTGTCTTTTAATTCAATGGTACCAGAATCGATGGCTAACCATGTACCTCTATCTTTTCCTTTTTCAAATTTACCCTCAACTTCTTCTTCAAGTGTAATCTCTCCAAAAATTTTCACATAACCTTTTTTCAATGTAGAAACAATTGGCGCGTGACTGTTTAACATTTCAAATTCGCCATTCACTCCAGGAACAGCTACCGATTCTACTTCTCCGTTAAATAAAGTTGCTTCTGGTGATACAATTTCTAAGTACATCTTTTAAGTCTTCAGTTTGCAGTCTTCAGTTTTCAGTTACTGCGTACTGCAGACTGAAAGCTGTGGACTAAATTATGCTTCAGCTAACATTTTTTCACCAGCCTCAACAGCCTCTTCAATAGTTCCTTTAAGGTTAAATGCAGCTTCTGGTAAGTGATCTAATTCACCATCCATAATCATGTTAAACCCTTTGATAGTTTCTTTAATATCTACTAATACGCCTGGTATTCCTGTAAACTGTTCAGCTACATGGAAAGGTTGCGATAAGAAACGTTGTACACGACGTGCGCGCCCTACAGCCAATTTATCTTCTTCCGATAATTCTTCCATTCCAAGAATAGCAATAATATCTTGTAATTCTTTATAATGTTGTAATAACTCTTTTACGCGTTGGGCACAGTCATAATGTTCGTTCCCTAAAATATCAGCAGTTAAAATCCTAGAAGTAGAATCTAATGGATCTACAGCAGGATAAATACCTAGTTCAGAAATTTTACGAGATAAAACAGTTGTTGCATCTAAATGCGCAAAAGTAGTAGCTGGTGCAGGATCGGTTAAATCATCTGCTGGCACATAAACGGCTTGCACAGACGTAATAGATCCTTTTTTAGTTGAAGTAATACGCTCTTGCATTGCTCCCATTTCGGTTGCTAATGTAGGCTGATACCCTACGGCAGATGGCATACGACCAAGAAGTGCAGACACCTCTGAACCCGCTTGTGTAAAACGGAATATATTATCTACAAAGAATAATACGTCCTTTCCTTGTCCATCCCCAGCACCATCACGAAAATATTCTGCAATAGTTAACCCTGATAATGCAACTCGTGCACGTGCTCCAGGAGGCTCATTCATTTGTCCGAATACAAAAGCAGCTTTAGATTCTTTCAAGGCTGTTTTATCTACTGCTTGAAGATCCCAACCACCTTCTTCCATAGAATGCATAAAGTCGTCACCATACTTAATAATACCTGACTCTAACATTTCACGAAGTAGATCATTCCCTTCACGAGTTCTTTCACCTACTCCTGCAAATACTGAAAGACCACCATGTGCTTTAGCAATATTGTTAATCAGCTCCATTAAAAGCACCGTTTTACCTACTCCAGCACCTCCAAATAATCCAATTTTACCACCTTTTGCATAAGGCTCAATAAGGTCGATTACTTTAATACCTGTAAATAAAACTTCGGTTGAAGTTGATAAATCTTCAAATTTTGGAGCTTCTCTATGAATAGGAAGCCCATCATTTCCAGCTTTTGGTAAGTTGCCTAACCCATCAATAGCATCTCCAATAACATTGAATAGACGTCCATAAACAGCTTCGCCGATTGGCATTTGTATTGGAGCACCTGTTATATTAACTTCAGTTCCTCTACTTAAACCATCAGAAGAGTCCATAGCGATTGTACGTACAGTATCTTCACCAATGTGTGATTGTACTTCAAGTACTAATATAGAACCATCAGGTCTGTTAATTTCTAATGAATCGTAAATTCTTGGAAGTTCAGCACCAGAACCGAATTCTACATCAATAACTGGACCTACTATTTGTGCAACTTTACCTGTACCTTTAGACATTACTTATCTGTTTATTGTTTTGCTAATATATTAATTGAAAAACAGTTCTACTCTATTAAGTTGAGTGCTTGGTTTTTCAAGCTGCAAAGATATATTTTTTAATTAAAAAACACACATATTTGGAATCAAAAAAATAAGGTTTTTAAAAGATTTATTGTTCCTTAGGTTTTTAAGTTTAAATAAATAAGAAGCCCTAGAATATTTTCTAGGGCTTCTTATTTTACAAAACGAATAATTTTGTTATTTTATTAGAGGATTAATTATTAATTACCCATGAAATAAAGTATTGTGAACCAATGAGAGGCGATCCAACAGCAGTTAAATATTCTCCACCACCTAAATTAGTTCCTCCAATTTTAAATATAGATTTCATTGATGGTACGGAGTAATTTATTTGAGCATCAAAAACTGTTCTCGAAGGGATTAAAGCATTTGCAATACTTGCTTCCCATAAATACTCATCATTCCAACGCACATTAACATTAAAACCAAAGTTTTTAAACAATTTTGGATTTCCAAAAGAAGCTTTTACTTTATGTTCAGGCGTATTAAATCCTGCTCTAAAACCTGGGTCTGATGCTTGATCAAATTCAAATTGCGCAAAAGTATAATTAAAACCTAATCTATAGTCTTTTGCTACTTTTGTAGATAATCCAATTACTGCACCATAAGAATTAACATCAGCTAAAGAATTTGTATATGTTTGAAATAACCTAGGTGTAGCACCTTCAAAGGCAAACACCAATTTATTTGCTATAAATCCATCATAAGTATTATAATATGCATTAAAATCTACAACAACTGGGCCTATTTTCCCACGATATCCAACATCAAAAGCAGTTACTTTTTCTTGCTCAACTAGAGGAGTAACAACTGCCACTGGACTTCCTGCTAAAACAGATTCAAATGTAAATCCATTATTATAAACATCATTTCCAGTCAACGTAGTTCCAGGTAATGCTCTATCTAGATTACCAGGAGCGGAACCAACTAAAATAGCTCTTCCTACATTAAACCCAATGAATAATGATTGTGTATCTGGGTTTCTAAATCCTGTTTGAAAAGAAGCTCTAAAGTTATGTTGTTTATTTTCTCCGGCAGAATAATTTAAAGAAATTCTTGGAGAATAACTGGCATCAAAAAATTCATTTTTATCGTAGCGAATTGAAGCAGAAACTTTTAATCTATCATCAGCAAACTTTTTAACAGCTTGTATATAAGCGCCATATTCGTCATAGTTAATAGGACCATCAGAATCTGTATAAATAGTACCACCAGAGTTTAAAGAGTATTGTCTATAATTTCCACCTATTTGTAAATCTACAGCATCGTTTAACAATCTTTTAAAATTATAATTGCCTTCTCCTACATATACTTTAGAATTATCAAGAAATTTAGAACCTGTTGCAACATTTGGATCTGAAGTTACCTGATTAAAAAGTGCTATAAATTCAGGAGATCCAGGTTGAGGTGTAAGTGCATTATCAGCAAAAGCTCGTGCCCCAGCATGTAATTGAGATTGAACAGCTGGGTCAAAAGGGTTGCCTCCGCCTGCTAATACTCCTGCAGCACCTTGAACATAAGCTCCTGCATAAGTTCCAAACCATTGTGAAGCACCAACTTTATTCATATTAATTCCTGTGAAACGCATATCGTAAGAATCTCCAGCATTTTCAGCAGTTGTATAACCTCTTACAAAGAAGTCATTACCTCTAATTTCTAATTTATGCTGTTGCATAAAGAAATTATTTAAATTGTATCTGTTTGCTCCTTGATAAATGGTATTACCAAAACCAACTCTAGTATTCCAAATTCCAAATAACCTCAATATCATTACCGAAAGGTTTGTAATTTAAAGATACATCTAGTTTTGTGCTTCTTGCCTTATAATCTGTTAAATCTTGTTCTCTGTATCCTGTTCTACCTACGTCAACAGCAGGCACTAATGCGCTTGCTCCAGGAGGAATTGCACCGATGGATTCTAAAAATTGTGCCACTTGATTAAGATCAGAATTGCCAGCACCTAATGTCACTTCATCACCATATATATTTAGAGCATCATGAGTAGGACTTGATCCAAAAGGAAGAATAGCATCTGCTGTTCCTGGTGTGCCTAATACAT
>JAADHG010000014.1 GCA_013151975.1 Chlorobiota bacterium
GTCATCCTGGTCTCTCGTGTGGGTTAATCCAGAGTTGTTCAAGGACGTGATTTACTAACTGGGAAACCAAAACAAGTTCAAATCTCACATAGAGAAATTGCAAAAGCTTTAGACAAATCTATTTTACGTGTTGAAGATGCAGTAATGGAAACCTTATCACAGACGCCACCAGAATTAGCTGCCGATATATACAATACTGGAATTTATCTTGCCGGTGGAGGTTCTATGTTAAGAGGTTTAGATAAACGTTTATCTCAAAAAACAGACTTACCCGTTTATATTGCCGAAGACCCTTTAAGAGCTGTAGTACGAGGCACAGGAATTGTGCTTAAAAATATACCAAAATATAAAAGTGTATTGGTAAAATAGAGTGTAACTCATGCAACAAATCATAAATTTTATACTAAGAAACAAAACCTTTCTTTTGTTTTTGTTGTTGTTATCTGCATCCCTTTTTTTAACGATTCAATCACACTCCTATCATAAAAGTAAGTTTATAAATTCTGCTAATTTTTTAACAGGCGGCATTTATGAATCCGTGAATAATATTGGCAACTATTTTAATTTAAAAACGGAAAATGCCATTCTTTTGGAAGAAAACAATAGGCTAAAATCTATTTTGTTCAACTTCAAAAAAGACACATTGAAAGAGGAATATATTGACTCTACAACTTTTAATGCAAACTACAAATTAACCGCTGCTCAGGTTTATAAAAATAGCTATTCGGCTACTAATAACTATTTGACGATTAATAAAGGAAAGCGCGATAGTATTAAACAAGATTATGGCGTAATTACTTCCAAAGGGATTATAGGTATTATTGACAATACTTCAAAAAAATATTCACGAGTAATGTCTGTTTTAAATACTAATATTAGAGTTAATGCACAACTTAAAAAAACCAATCATTTTGGCACTTTAAAATGGAATGGAAAATCACCCAAATATGTACAGCTAGTAGATTTACAAAAACAAGCTCCCGTAACAGTTGGAGATACCATAATTACTGGCGGCCTGTCAACTATATTTCCAAAAGGGATTCCAATAGGTGTGGTTTCCGCTTTTAAAATAGATGATACCGAAAATTACTTTGAAATAGATATTAAACTATTTAATGACATGACCAATGTTGGGCATGTTTATATTATAGAAAACCTTGATGCTGAAGAAATTTCTACTTTAAATAATTTGGATGAATAACGCTATTACGATAAATATCGCCCGCTTTATTATCTTAATACTATTACAAGTTTTAGTACTTAATAACATCAATTTTTTAGGGTATATAAATCCTTATATTTATATTTTGTTCATTATTCTGTACCCCATAAAAAACAATCGTTTACTATTTATATTTTTGAGTTTTTTACTTGGTTTAACCGTCGATTTATTTTTAGATTCCGGGGGCGTACATGCAGCAGCTTGTGTTACAATAGCCTATATTCGTCCCGTACTATTAAAGTTTTCTTTTGGAACAATTTACGATTACCAAACTATAAAATTTAGCACCACAGAGTTTGGGCAACGGCTTACCTATTTTTCTATTATTATTTTTATACATCACCTTATTTTATTCAGTCTTGAAATTTTTAACAGCTCAAGAATAATTTTAATCCTAAAAAAAACGTTATTCTCAAGTATCTTTACAATTATACTTTGTCTTTTAATTACCATATTGTTTAGCCGAAAGAATAAATGAGAAAACTATTACTCTTTTCAATTATAATTATAGTAGGAATTACTTTTATTTCAAGGTTATTTTACCTTCAAATCTATTCAAGTAAAGACTATAATATTTATGAGGATAATGCCATACGAAAAGTATTTTATTATCCAAAACGCGGTTATGTTTACGATAGAAATGGTAAATTACTAGTTGCCAATCAACCCTCCTATGACGTGATGGTAATTCCTAGAGAAGTAGAACCTTTAGACACGTTAGAGTTTACTTCTTTATTAAAAATTACAAAAGAAGATTTTAAAAAATCCTATAACAAAGCATACCACTATTCTCCTAGACTCCCTTCTGTTTTTTTAGCACATTTATCAAAAGAAGATTATGCTTTTCTTTCGGAAAAAATGCGTAAATACAAAGGGTTTTATATACAAAAACGTTCGTTACGTGATTATCAAACAACCATTGGTGCCAATGTTTTGGGATTTATTGCCGAAGCCAATCAACGAGAAATAGATGCGGACCCATATTACAAAATGGGAGACCTTATTGGGAAACAGGGTGTTGAAAAATCTTATGAAGATATTTTGCGTGGTGTAAAAGGCGTGAAATTTATTCAGAAAAATCGATTTAACCGTGATATTGGTTCTTACAAAAATGGAAGCAAAGATACGATTCCAACAGCAGGAAAAGATATAACAATCACTATTGATGAAGGGCTTCAAGCCTATGGCGAGCTTTTAATGCAAAACAAAATGGGAGGCATTGTTGCTATTGAACCTAGCACTGGAGAAATTTTAAGTTTAGTATCGGCACCATCTTACAACCCCAACCTTTTAGTAGGCAGAAAACGTTCTGCCAACTATACCAAACTACACAATGACTCTATACATTTACCATTAATTGATAAAGGTTTATTGCGTATGCATGAACCAGGATCTCCTTTTAAATCATTAATTGCTTTAGTAGGGCTTCAAGAAGGTGTCATTGACGAATTCACAACCGTAACTTGTACTGGTGCTTATCATTATGGTGGCAAACGCCCTATGAAATGCCATTGTGGTGGAGGTAAACGAAACTTAAATACTGGTATTTCACATTCATGCAATTCTTACTTTGCAACTGTTTACAGAAGAACCATCGATAAATACGGAGATGCAAGTCATGCTATGGATGTTTGGAGTAAGCATATTAAGAGTTTTGGTCTTGGAGATTATTTGAATAACGATTTATCGGTTGGAAAAAAAGGAAACATACCTGATGGAGCGTATTACGACAGGATGTATCCCGATTTTAGATGGCGAGCTACTACCAATATTTCGAATGCCATTGGGCAAGGTGAGATTTTGGTAACCCCTATTCAATTGGCAAATATGATGGCTGCTATTGCAAACAGAGGATTTTATTATACACCACACATTATAAAAGATATTGAAGGGGGCACCATTCCAAAAAAATATAGAACACGTCATCAAACAACTATTGATAAGCGTCATTTTGCCCCTGTTATTCAAGGGCTTTATGATGTATATAATGAAGGAACTGCTTGGTTTTTAAAAGTCCCAGGTATTGAAATTAGTGGTAAAACTGGAACTTCTGAAAACTTCACAAAAATTGATGGTGTTAGAACACAACTCACAGATCACTCTATTTTTATAGCTTTTGCTCCAAAAGATGATCCAAAAATTGCTATTGCTGTTTTAGTTGAAAACGGCTATTTTGGTGCGCGTTGGGCGGGACGTATTGCAAGTTTAATGATAGAAAAATATATAAAAGGCGAAGTTACATTAAAACAAATGGAACAACTTGTTCTTAATAAAAGTCTGGAAGAAGAATACCTAAAACCTTATAGTGGGAAACCTTTTAAGATTAACCAATAAATGGATATAAGCAGAAATAGAGGTTTTAAAGTAGATTGGATTAGCATTATCCTCTATCTATTGCTTGTTGGATTTGGCTGGTTAAATATTTTATCTGCATCGCTTTCTGGAGATGTTATTAGTTACTTTGACATGGGGCAACCTTATGGCAAACAACTAGTTTTTATTTTATTTGCATTTGTATTAATCATTTTGGTTTTCTCTATTGAAGCAAAATTTTATGAACGTTTTGCAAGCATTATTTATTTAGTCTCGATATTGTCTCTCATAGGGCTATTCATTTTCGGAAAAAATGTAAATGGCGCAACCTCTTGGTATGCTATTGGAAGTATGACTATCCAACCTAGTGAATTTGCAAAAGTTGCTACAGCCTTAGCAGTAGCCAAATATATAAGCGATTTACAAACCAATATTCATACTATAAAAGACCAGTTAAAAACAGTATTAATTATTTTGGTTCCTGCTGTATTAATCATGCTTCAAAACGATGCAGGAAGCACTATTGTATATGCGTCTTTCTTTTTTGTATTTTATAGAGAAGGCATCCCTCAAATTTATTTATTTATTGGTTTAGCCATTTTGATTATTGCCA
>JAADHG010000190.1 GCA_013151975.1 Chlorobiota bacterium
TAAATTATATGTATTTAAAAATAGTAAAGAAATATTTTAAAACTAACTATCCCCAACGCAAGCATACGAGGCATTTCGGTGAATTTATACGCAATCCAGTTGAGTGCAAGCTTTGACCTAAAGGCCAAAAATCAATATTTCTAACTTAGATTCCCGCTTTCACTTCGACAAGCTCAGTATGACATCTTAGTGTGACACGCGAGAATGACAATTTCAATGGAAACCTCGACGCAAAGCATCGAGGAATTCTTTTCGATTAAGGTTAGCGTAAAGTGTTTTCTTGTCATTCCGAACGAAGTATGAGGAGGAATCTCATAATTATAAGATTTCTCGTCGTTCATTCTTCCCTCTGTCGAAATGACAAATCACTTAAAAGTAGGTAGTTCTGCAAATATTAATAGTTGTATTTATATCGAACTCACGTTAAATTAGGTGTCTATAACTCAAACTATCATCCATACAACTACCGTTTCATTAATTGTATCATCCACTAAAATATTACTTTCGGTAACTCTATTTTCACGATAAACTTATCCCAACAAGGGTTTTGTGGTGCGGCTTTTAACTCTAGAATGTAGCGTCTTACTTTTAAGACAAGTTCTCGATATAAAATTCTTATCAGAATTTCACTCGAACTGACGTTTGCCAAGAATTTATTTGAATAATGATCAACAGGTTTTTATAATAAATTGTAGCCCTTATCCTTATATAGAGATAAATTTTCTATAGTTACTCCGGTCAATGACCGCTCCATTTGCATTATATGCATTTACAAATGTCTTAGGTAATCTTAATTTTTTCTTTGTGCCCCACTTAAATTCAAAACCTGTTATTATTCCGTTACGTTCTTCTACCAAATCTACTTCCTGTTGTTGTTTAGTTCTCCAAAAATACATTTTTGAATATGTATTTTTATACCTGTTTTGCTTTAGCCTTTCAGCTATTAAGAAGTTTTCCCATAAAGCTCCAGTGTCTTGTCTTAAGTCTAAAGAATTAAAATTTCCTAACACCATATTTCTGACTCCATTGTCGTAGAAATAAATCTTTTTGTTTTTCTTAATCTCATTTCTTAAATTTCTACTAAGACTCTGTAGTTTGAATATTACATATCCTTTTTGAAGAATATCAATATAGTTAGAAACCGTATTTTTATCTACTCCAACTAGTTGTGCAAGTTCATTATAATTCACTTCGCTTCCTATTTGTAATGCTAAAGCTTGAACTAATTTCTCTAGAACTTCTGGCTTTCTAATATTAGAATATGCCAAAATATCTCTGTATAGATAACTGTTTACTAATTGTTTTAAAACTTCTTTTTCTTCTCCTGAATTATTTAAAACATCTGGATATAAGCCATATAGCATCCTATTTTCAAGTTGTTGTTCGGAAACTAAATATCCATGTTTGCTTTCAAATTCTTCCCAACTAATGGGGAATAATTCAAATTCCCATTTTCTGCCAGTTAGTGGTTCATTTAATTCACTAGCTAAGTCAAAGGATGAAGATCCGCTCACAAATAGTTGGACATCTTTAAATTGATCTGTAATTATTTTAAGTGTTAAACCAATTCCTGATATTCTTTGAGCTTCATCAATAAAGATAATTTTATTAACACCAATAATACTTCTAATTTGTTCTGTATTTGGATTATTTAACAAACTTCTTACAGTCGGATCATCTGCATCCAAAAAAAGATGTTTTTTGTTTTCAATTAGATTTTTAATTAATGTCGTCTTTCCTACCTGCCTCGGCCCTACTAATATAATGGCTTTTCCTTTCCCTATTTTATGTTCAATGGTGTTCGTTAAAGTTCGCAGATACATATACTCCGTTTTTCAATAAATATAACGAATTGGAATCGTATTCACAAATAGTTATGCTTTTAAGTGAATTAAATTCTTGTTTTCGGTCGTTTTAAACAATCATTCCCGCTGCTACAGTTTCGTTGGTCGCATCATCCACCAAAATAATGCTTCCTGTGGTTTTGTTTTCTCTATAGGAATCTACCATTAGTGGCTTGGTAGTTCGTATTCTTACTTTTGAGATATCATTCATTGTTAATTCCTTATCGTCATTATTTCTTCCTAGTGAGTTAATATCTATTTTATACACCACCTCTTTAATCATGGCCTTTTGGCTGTTTGAGGTATGTTTAATAGTATATTTTGCTCTAGGCTTTGCTGGCGCATTGTTTAGCCAACATAGCATCACTTCAATATCTTGTGCCGCTTCAGGCTTATTATTAGATCGTACAATCATATCTCCACGACTCACATCTACATCGTCTTCTAAGGTAATAGACACGGACATTGGTGCAAAAGCTTCTGTTAGGGTATTATCAAAGGTGTCAATACTTTTTATTTTAGATGTAAATCCTGATGGCATTACGGTTATATCGTCGCCTACTCTTAATACACCACTTGCTACACGACCTGCATATCCTCTATAATCGCGATGCGTTTCGTTTTGAGGGCGTAACACCGTTTGTACTGGAAACCGCGCATCTACTTTGTTAATATCGCTACTTATATGCATGGTTTCTAAGGTGTGCAACATGGGTGCGCCTTGATACCAATCCATATTTTTAGAGCGGTTTACTACATTATCGCCTAACAATGCACTTATAGGTATAAAGCGTACATCGGTCACTAACATTTTTGAGGAAATTTCTTCAAATTCTGCAACAATCCTATTAAATACGTCTTCAGAGAAATTAACCAAATCCATTTTATTTACACATACAATAATGTGCGGTATCTGCAATAAAGAGGCAATAAAAGCATGTCGTTTGGTTTGTTCTATCACACCATGGCGTGCATCTATTAAAATGGTTGCTACGTTTGCTGTTGATGCTCCTGTAACCATATTACGTGTATATTGAATATGTCCTGGCGTATCGGCAATAATAAATTTACGCTTGGGTGTGGTAAAATATCTGTAAGCCACATCTATGGTAATACCTTGTTCGCGTTCGTCGCGCAACCCATCGGTAAATAAGGCTAAATCTATACCATCGTGTCCTCTTTTTTTACTGGTATTTGTAATGGCTTCTAATTGGTCTTCGAATATTGATTTAGAATCGTATAGTAAACGGCCTATTAAGGTGCTTTTGCCGTCATCTACACTACCTGCCGTTGTAAATCGTAATAGTTGGTTGTTGTCTAGCATGTTTACTTATTCTTCAATTTTTATTTTTATGTCATTCTGAGTGAAACGAAGAATCTCTACTTATATTTCTCTAAAACTCCTTCCTTCTTTGCTCTTTTCTTTGAGATTCCCTGCCTGCGGTAGGCAGGCTCGTCGTTCATTCTTCTTTGAGATTCCTCGTCGTTCCTTCGTCTCTCTGTCGGAATGACATAACTTCTTGTCATTCTGAGTAAAACGAAGAATCTCTTCTTATATTTCTTTATTTAAAAATTTCCATTCTTTATTAAGCGTATTTATTAAAGCATCTTTTTTATCTCTTCTCCAGCCTTTTATTTGTTTCTCTCTTTTTATTGCATCTTCTATATCAAAAAAATGTTCGTAATAAATTAAAAACCAAACTTTATATCTAGCAGTAAAAGCTTTAGTGTTTGCTTCTGGATTCTCATGAAAATACAATCTTTCTTTTAAATTATTAGTAACTTCAACGTAAAGCACTGTTTTTATTTTGTTTGTTAAAATGTAAACATAATAATTGTGCGTTCCTTTGGTTTTCATAATGTCAAAATATCATTCTGCCTTTATTGAGATTCCCTGCCTGCTGTAGGCAGGCTCGTCGCTCCTTCGTCGCTCTGTCGGAATGACCAACACTATTAAAAATATCCCTGCCGCTTCCTATCCTCCATTGCCGATTCTGAACGTTTATCGTCTGTTCTATTTCCGCGTTCTGTTTGGCGCATTGCTGATACTTCTTGAACAATGGTCTCTAGCGTATCGGCATCAGATTCAATCCCTCCAGTAATGGTAATATCGCCTAAGGTTCTGAAACGAATTTTTTTTGTTACCACCTCTTCGTGTTCTTCTAAAATTAAAAACTCTGAATTTGGAATCCAAGAATTGCTCCTCCAAATTACTTCGCGTTCATGTGCATAATACAAAGATGGAATTGAAATTTTTTCTCTTTTAATGTAATTCCACACATCCATTTCGG
>JAADHG010000136.1 GCA_013151975.1 Chlorobiota bacterium
TAAGCCATAAAAGTTTTGAATGAACTGATACCTTCTTCTTCAATCATTTGCACCACTTCTTTAGCAACTTCATCATTAAAATCGGTTACAGCCATATGATACGAATAATCTCCAATGGCTTTTCCTTGCGATTTTTGTTGCCATGTTTTTAAGGCATTATGCAATGTATCACCTTGTGTTTGCAAGATAAAATCGATAACCATAGTGGTACCTCCATGCAAAGCCGCACGTGTTCCAGTTTCGTAATCGTCACTGGAATAAGTACCCATGAAAGGCATATCGAGATGCACATGAGGATCAATGCCGCCTGGAAATACTAATTTATTGGTAGCATCGATAACTGTATCAGCGTTATAATTTAAGTTCTTACCTATAGCAACAATGTGCTCTCCTTCGGTATATACATCAGCGATATAACTTTCGGCTGCTGTAACTACACGACCATTTTTAATTAAAATTGACATATTCTATACTTTGAATTTATAGGTTTATCGTAATCAATAAATTTACAAGTTTTTAATTAATATCACTCATATTTAATTCACTTTTTGAAATCTTCTTAGTTGTACTCAAACTTACAATCACACCTACTACAATGGCTAAAAAGAATGATGGTCCAAGAACATCTAATTTTTCAAAATAAATTCCTATGGATTCTATTGACGTCATACCAAATTTAAAAAGAGGCACAGATAAGAATCCTGTTATCATTGATGCAATGGCTCCTTTTTCATTAAACTTTTTCCAAAATAGAGACAACATAATTGTTGGACAAAAAGTAGCTGCAATTCCTGACCATCCAAAAATTACAAACCAAAATATTGTTCTTCCCGGAATAGCAACAGCTACTATCATTGCTATGATTAATGCAAATACAGCTAATACCAAAGTAATAATTCGTGAAATTTTTGCCAGCTCCTTTTCTGTTTTATTAGGCTTAAAAATTTGCTGATAAAAATCACGAGAAATGGCACTCGATGCTAATACTAAAAGCGAATCAATCGTCGACATAATTGCGGATAGTACTGCTGCAATATAAATACCAATTAATGTTAGTGGCATGATTCGTTCAACCAAAAGGGGTAACACGTTTTGTGCCCCATTTCCTAAAATTGTTTCTGGATCTGCATCAATTGATGTTAATAGATACCTGCCATAAATTCCAATTAATACAGCACAGGAATCGGTAAGAATAGTAAATACAATAGCAACCCAACGCCCTTTTTTAATTTCGGAAGTATTTTTTATGGACATGAAACGCACGAATAATTGTGGCGACCCCATAAAACCTAAACCAATAAACAAGAATCCTAAAATGGTAAAAAGGTTAATTGTATTAAATCCGCCTTTTCCCCAAATATTTAAAAATGAAGGTTCTAATTTTAGTAATTCTTGTGATATTGAAACTTCTGAACTAATAGAAAAATAGGCAACTATTGGCAACAATACCAACCCAAATAACATGATGGAGCCTTGAAACAAATCAGACCAAGCAACAGCAACAAAACCACCAAAAAAAATATAGACGAGTACAATGAGAAACCCAACGATGGCGCCTGTAAAATAATTCCACCCTAAAAACGATTCAAAAGCTGTCCCTGTGGCATCAATTTGTGCGCTTACATAAATAATTACAAACAGCGATAACGCAGTAGCAGCAACTATACGCAGGGTGTTAGTTTTCGATTTGAAGCGACTTACTAAATAGTCTGGAATTGTGATGGAGTTATATTTATCAGTTAGTTTTTTAAATTTTTCAGCCATAAAGAACCATGAAACAGTAACTCCAATAACTTCACCAAGAACAACCCAAAAACCAGAAACACCAACCATAGCTCCTAGTCCCGTAAGACCCAACAGCAACCACGCAGATTCACCTGTTGCTCTTGCCGAAAACGCTACTACCCAAAACCCAAGCTTTTTTCCACCAACATAATAATCCTTAGTATTTTTAATACGTTTGGAAGCAAAGTATCCTATTAAAAAAAGGATGGAAAAATAAAAAAACAATATGATGTATTTCGTTATCAAATTTGTTTAGATTTCTTCATCATTACATAATAAATAACCGAAGATATAATAAATCCTGTAAACCAAGAGAGTGCGTATAAAAAGTTTAAGCTAGGTACCCAATATCCTATGAGAGCTGAAAATACACCAATGAGTAAAGCAATCATCGCTGCTTTATTAAATCCTGTTTTATTATAAGAATAAACGCCCTCTACTTTGTATAATTCGGCAAGTTCTACACGCTTTTTTCTAATAAGAAAATAATCAGTAATTAATATTCCCAACACAGGACCAAGTAATCCACTTACAAAAATTAGGAATCCGGAAATTTGGTTTAACAACCACCAAGGCATAATTAATATTCCGATAACTCCTGTAATTAATCCTCCTACTCTAAAACTTATCTTCTTTGGCAATAGGTTTGAAAACGCATTAGCAGGTGCAATTACATTGGCTGCTATATTGGTACTTAACGTTGCTATAAGCATAAATATTTGCGCAATGATAACCACTGTGGGGCTTTTAAATTTAGCAATTAGAGATACAGGATCCCAAGGCGCATCATCAGCAATAAGCACATCCTTAAAATTAATTACTGCTGCACAAGTCACAAAAATGCCCACAAACGAATAGAGCATCATCGTTCCTGGTAAGCCAATAAACTGACCTGCAATTTGGTCTTTTTGTGTGGATGCATATCGTGTAATATCTGCTATACTTATAGACATGGTAGCCCAAAAGCCAACCATTGCTGTTAACCACAATAAATAACCCCAAAGTTTTGATCCCTTTTTTGGGGTTGTAACTAACGCTGCTGTTACTATACTAGATTCTATTATTGGGTTTTCTTTTGAATTTCTGAATTGTACTTGAATATTCTCAGCATTAGAAATTGAAATAGGTTCGTTTGTATAAGGTTTCCAACTTGAAGATTTATCTGAAACAATACTATATTCTGTTACTTTAAGGTTTCCTTCTTTATCATTTAAGGCGTTCAAATGCAGATAAAAAGCATCATTATCTTTTGTAATGGTAGCTGCTGTTTTCTCTAATTGATGACTTTGCTGTAACACTATTGAAAAGCCTTCTGCTTTTGTAAAACTCCAAACTATTAAAACAATTCCCATTATAATAAGTATTGGTGCCGAATAGGTTTCGAGCCATTTAATACTCTCGGTTCCTTTCCAAATAAAATAGATATTGATAAACCAAAAAATGGCGAAGCCAACAAATTTCCCAATCGATAACCCTAGTTCTCCTGTATTTCCTGTAATCGCATTAAAAATAGCATAAATAGCCAAACCACCAATCCATGTTTGTACACCAAACCAACCACAAGCAATAATCCCTCTGGTAACCGAAGCAATGTGTATGCCTTTTGTACCAAAAGCAGCGCGACCAATAACTGGAAACGGTACACCATATTTTACACCTGCATGACCATTAAGTATCATTGGAATTGTGATAATTAAGTTCGCCAAACCGATAATAATCAAGGCTTCATACCAATTTAACCCTGTTTTTATCATATAAGATGCCAACAAATATGTCGGTATACAAACCGCCATACCTATCCAAATTGCTGCAAGATTCCATTTGTTCCAAGTTCTTTTACTTACAGGAACTGGCGCTAAATCTTCACTATATAGAGGGGAGTTGGAAACGTCTTCTTGTAATTCTACAATGTCTTTGTTCATAGTATAAATGTTTTAACAAACTAGTTTAAAGGCCAAGCTTTATTAACAAACAGTTTGGGATGATGTATCACTATATCTGTTCTATTTACGGGTATTTTTGGAAAATCGTATCCCAGAAATATTACCATATCTGGTCTAAGTACACTTAACATTCTTATGCGGTTTCTTACATCGGCTGCACGTTTAGGGTTTTTAGAAATTCTTTGAACATCATCACTCTTTAACCAATCAAAATGCACAGCCTCATCACCGGCTAAAAAAACTGTTCCCATGGGCAGTTGTACAAATAGGCTGATACTTCCATTTAAATGACCGTTACCTTGAACGACCAAAATACTACCATCGCCTAGTAAGTCTACAGCTTTTTTAAAAGTAGCAAAGGGTTTTCCTAAGGAAA
>JAADHG010000313.1 GCA_013151975.1 Chlorobiota bacterium
GGTGACGTGTTTATTTCAGGAGGAGTCGAGCATATGACACGCGGACCGTATGTGATTGCAAAACCATCAAGTGCGTTTGGTAACGACTCCAAAATGTATGATTCCAGTTTCGGGTGGCGATTTGTCAATCCGAAAATGCAGCAATTATATGGAATAGATAGTATGGGGAATACTGCTGAAAATCTAGTTGAGAAATATAATATTTCACGTAATGATCAAGATGCGTTTGCCTATTGGAGCCAGATGAAAGCTACCAAAGCACAAGAAAATGGACGTTTGGCAAAAGAAATTGTAACCGTTGAAATTCCTCAGCGCAAAAAAGAGGCTATCCAATTTTCTAAAGATGAGTTTGTAAAACCAACAACTACAAAAGAAGTATTGGCAAAATTACGACCAGCATTTAAAAAAGAAGGAGGAAGTGTGACAGCAGGAAATTCATCAGGATTAAATGATGGTGCAGCAGCAACAATAATAGCTTCAGAAGAAGCTGTAAAAAAATATAATTTAAAGCCTATCGCACGAATTGTAAGTTCGGCAGTAGTTGGTGTAGAACCACGAATTATGGGCATAGGTCCTGTGGAGGCATCAAATAAAGCCTTAGTAAAAGCAGGATTAACAATGGGCGATATGGATATTATTGAGCTTAACGAAGCATTCGCTGTACAAGCTTTGGCATGTACAAGAGCTTGGGGATTGGCAGATAATGACTCAAGAATAAACCCAAATGGAGGTGCTATTGCTATTGGACATCCGTTGGGTGTTACAGGAACACGAATTTGTTATTCCGCAGCTTTAGAATTGAAAGAACAGCAAAAACGATATGCATTAGTAACCATGTGTATTGGAGTAGGGCAAGGCTATGCTGCTATAATTGAAAATGTAAATTTATAAACGATTTGTCATTCCGCACTAGATGCGGAATCCATCATAAAGTGATAACGAGTATGAATAAGATTCAACATTACGTTCAAGGAAATTGGACAACAGGCAAAGAAGAAGGTATTCCTGTCTATGATGCCATAACAGGAGACATCATTTCTAACATAGCTATAGAAGGTTTAGATATTCCTGAAGTTTTGCAATATGGGAGAACAAAAGGAGGCGAAGTAATTCGTAAAATGACCTTTCAAGAACGTGGAAATATGCTTAAAAAGTTAGCTTTCTACTTAATTAAAAAGAAAGATGCGTTTTATGAATTAAGTTATCGTACAGGAGCAACTAAAGTAGATAGTTGGATTGATATTGAAGGGGGTTTTGGAAACCTATTTGCCAACGCGTCGTTACGTAAACTGTTTCCTAATCAATCGTTTCATGTAGAAGGTGAACCTATCGATTTATCTCGTGGTGGGCGTTTTATGGCACATCATATTATGGTGCCTAAAAAAGGAGTTGCAGTACATATTAACGCTTTTAACTTTCCCGTTTGGGGCATGCTAGAAAAATGTGCTGTCAATTGGATGGCTGGTGTTCCAGCAGTAGTGTTACCTGCACCTTCATCATCATATTTAGCAGAAGCTGTAGCTCGAGAAATAGTCAATTCTGGTATTTTACCTGAAGGGGCATTGCAAATCATTAACGGAACTGTCAAAAATATTTTGGATACCGTAGAATCACAAGACGTGGTTACTTTTACAGGTTCAGCATCTACAGGTCGTTTGCTTAAAGCACATCCAAGAATTATTCAGGAAGCGGTGCCATTCACCATGGAAGCCGATTCCTTAAATGCATCTATTTTAGGAGAAGACGCCATTCCTGGAACACCTGAATTTGACATCTTTATTAAAGAAGTTAGAAAAGAGATGACAGTAAAATGCGGGCAAAAGTGTACTGCTATTCGACGTATTATTGTTCCAGAAAATGTAATTGAAGATGTGCAAATTGCTTTAGGAAAAGCTTTAGATAAAGTGACTATTGGAAATCCTAGATTGAAAGAGGTTAGAATGGGCTCTTTAATTAGTAAAGCACAAGTTGAAGAAGTTAGAAATAGCGTTACAGATATTGCCAAAAAAGCACAAATTGTGTATGGTAGTTTGGATAAGCTTGAAATTGTTGGTGCAGATGCCAAAAAAGGAGCGTTTATGAGCCCAATTTTATTGAGAGAAGACCATCCGTTTAATAATTTAGCAGTTCACGAACGTGAAGCTTTCGGTCCAGTAAGTACGATTATGCCTTATAAAAACTTGGTGGAAGCGATTGAATTGGCTCAAATGGGAAAAGGGTCGTTAGTGTCTTCAATCATTACAAATAGTGATGCTATTGCTAAAGATTATGTAATAAATGCGGCAAGTCATCATGGACGTATTTTAGTATTGAATCGTGAAAATGCTAAGGAAAGCACAGGCCATGGTTCACCATTACCTACTTTGGTTCATGGAGGTCCAGGACGTGCAGGAGGAGGTGAAGAAATGGGCGGAATACGAGGGGTAAAACACTATTTACAGCGTACAGCCATTCAAGGTACACCAACAACATTAACTGAAATTACAGGAATTTATCAACCAGGAAGTGCTTACAAGGAAACCGAACAACATCCTTTTAAATACCATTGGGAAGATATCCAACCCGGAATGTCACTCAAAACACATAAGCGTACCATCACAGATAGCGATATAATAAATTTCTCAAACCTTACTTGGGATCACTTTTATGCACATACAGATATCACTTCCTTGGACGGTAGTATTTTTGAAAAACGTACGGCTCATGGCTATTTCATTCTTGCAGCAGCGGCAGGATTATTTGTGTATCCAAACAAAGGACCTGTTTCTGCAAATTATGGATTGGAAGACTGTCGTTTTATTCGTCCTATTTATCATAACGATACCATTTCTGTGCGATTAACATGCAAGCAAAAAATTGATAGAGATTCTCGAGGACCTCAATTGCCTAACGGAATTGTAAAATGGTATGCTGAAGTTTTTGATGCTGAAGATGAAATTGTAGCCATTGCAACAGTATTGACAATGGTTCAAAAGAAAAGCCCATTTGCAGAAATAAATAGAAGCACAATTGAAAACTATTTAGATAAATTAACCAAAGACACAAAACCGGTTTGGGGTACAATGACACCGCAACACATGGTAGAACATTTAGAGTATACATTCAGAATTGCATCAGGAGAAATTCAGAATTTTGAAATTGATACACCTGAAAGCAACCTTGAGAAAGTTCATGATTCATTGTATAGTTTTAGACCAATGCCTAAGAATTACGATTTTCCTTTATCAATAAAAGAACAATTAGAAAAGTTACAACATGATAATCTTCAAATGGCAAAACAAAAAATGCTAGAAGCTTATGAAGAATTTGAAACTTTTTTTAAAGAAAATCCTAAAGCGACAACTAAAAATGTGGTTTTTGGGATGTTGAATAGATTTGAGTGGCAGTTGTTAAATACAAAACATTTGAATCATCATTTTGAACAATTTGGATTATTATAAATATGAAAGCATACGTAAAACAAACCATAGAAAACCAAGTAGGATACATTGAATTTTTTCATCCTGAACATAATTCATTACCTGCAAATTTATTATCAAAATTAGTGCAAACAATAAATGATGCTGGAAATAATGATGATATAAAAGTGATAGTTCTAAAAAGTGGAGGAGATAGAACCTTTTGTGCTGGAGCAAGTTTTAAAGAGCTTATTAATATTAATAATGAAGAAGAAGGAAAACTATTTTTCTCTGGATTTGCCAATGTAATTAATGCAATGCGTAAATGTCCAAAATTTATAATTGGACGAATTCAAGGAAAAACCGTTGGAGGAGGCGTTGGATTAGCATCTGCAACCGATTATTGTATGGCAACAAAATTTGCAGCTATAAAATTAAGCGAGCTCAATGTTGGTATAGGTCCTTTTGTTGTTGGCCTAGCCATAGAACGTAAAATAGGATTAAGTGCAATGTCTCAAATAGCTATTGATGCTAATTCATTTTATTCAGCTGAATGGGCAAAACAAAAAGGGTTGTTTACACAAGTTTTTGAAAGTACTGAAGTATTAGATGAAGCAATAAAAGCATTTGCAGAAAATATATGCGATTACAATCCTGAAGCCATAAAAGAAATGAAAACAGTCTTCTGGAAAGGTACTGAAGAT
>JAADHG010000196.1 GCA_013151975.1 Chlorobiota bacterium
TTATTTTGATAATGGCTCTCCCATTGAGGAATCTTGGTCTAATAGAATTGATAGCGAAAATTTTGCAGGATTAACCAATTATAAAGACGATTACAAAGATGGCGCCAATAGATATTGTATGGGAGAAACTGCAAATTTTGTTTCGGTACCAATGGCTATACAAGCCGTAAAACAACTCATAGTATGGACTCCTGACGCTATTCAAAAGTATTGCTACAACATTTCTAAAGATGCTTTAAAAGAATTAGAAGCACTGGGTTTTAGCATTGAAGACGAAAATTATAGAAGTCATCATTTAATTGGTATTAAAATTCCAGATTTTATAAACATTGAAACACTAAAAGTGCAATTTAAAGAACATCATATCTACGTGTCTTTTAGAGGCAATTACATGAGAGTATCCCCACATCTTTATAATGTAAAGGAAGATTTTACTAGTTTAGTGCACTGCATAAAGTCTATAATTAAATAATATGAACTTATTATTCTTTGCCTTAGCCCCTGTCCTTATTGTTATTATTTACATTTATGTAAAGGACAAATACGAAAAAGAATCCAAGCGTATGCTTGCGTATACCTTTTTACTAGGAGCTGTTGTTAGTATTATAATCACAACCATACTGTATAAGTTTTTTGATTTGTTTTTGCCAATCCCAGATGATTATAGTGTATGGCAACAATTTGTAAAAGCATTTTTTATAGTTGCTTTAATTGAAGAATTTAGCAAATATGTAATCGTACGGTATTTTAATCAACCTCGTAAGGGGTTTAACGAACCCTTTGATGGTATTATATATGCGGTCATGGTTTCCATGGGTTTTGCTGCTTTAGAGAATATACTGTATGTGTTTCAAGGCGGAATGCAAGTAGCTTTACTAAGGGCTTTTACTGCTATTCCAGCACATGCTACTTTTGGAGTATTGATGGGTTATTTTATGGGAAAAGCGAAATTCTCCAAAAACAAAACAAAATGGAATCTTATAGGTTTATCTTTAGCAATAGTGTTCCACGGTACTTATGACTTTTTCTTGTTTATTAATTTCATTCCAGGGATTTCTATAGGTGCATTTGTAGCGTTAATACTTGGGATAATATTATCAAAAAAAGCAATTAAATCGCATCAAAAAGGTTCTTTCTTTAAAGATACTACTGGTTAATTCCTCATCCTATTTGATTCTTAATAGCGCATTTGGTTAGATTAATCCATGTTTTAGAATGTGTTACTGGAACCTCAACCCAACCTTTCATTGGTCTTTCTGGAGCGTATAGGTGAGCTCCTATTTTAGACCCTTTCAGTTTTAAGGCTTCTTCAAAATCATCTTTATTTAATTTAAATAGCATGGTGTTTTTCCATAAAATAGCGACTACTTTACCATTATCAGCTTTAATACATTTTGCGCCAAACATTTTCCCTTCTATAGCTTCCGGAAGTTCCATAAGTATACGCTTAAATGCTATTTCAGATTCCATATAAACGTGATATTTTATTCAGGAAATAAACTTTTATCTAACCCTGGAACAATTCTTAAGGCATTTTTGTAATATACTTTTTTAAGGACTTCGTCTGATAAATCCAAGCCATACATTGGCCAAAAGGCATGATACTTTTTATGATACGGAAAATACTCATCATTGCTTTCTAACACCCTAAAATAGGTTGGGAACTCTTCAGGTTTCCAGCTGTCTTTACCAAATAAAATACGATCTTGATACTTCTCAAAAAAAGCTTTGGCAAAACGGGGTTGTCGGCCTAATTCGGCAATTATCGCTCCAATACCTACATTCATATTTGGCATTTCGTCAAGCAAATTTCCTAGTTTTCCTAAGTCGTTTGCTAACCAACTCATATGCGCACTAATAAAGGTGGTATTAGGATGCTTTTTAAATACGTTGTATTGTTCATTCATAATTTGCTCCCAAGGTGCTGGATTGTTGGCATCTCTTTTACGTCTTGGATGTGTCTTTAATTCTAACCAACGCTCATTATCACCATTAAAATCGTCCCAAAATGGCTTAGGGTCTGCAGCGTGTATTAATACAGGAATCCCTAACTCACCACACTTTTCCCAAATAGGATCCAAGCGTACATCATCAATAGCTAAACGATTACCATCATTATCTTTATTACGCAATCCTAAACTTTTGTATACTTTTAATCCTCGAGCGCCATGCTTTACATCTTGCTCCAATTGGGCTACCTTTTCTTGCGTCCAGCCTTCTGTACCTGCGCCTTCAAAATTGATATTTGCAAATACCACAAAACGATTCGGGTAATGGTCTGCAATATTCTTTACAGATTGTATTAAATCATCTCCTGTTCGTCCACTTAAATTCACCATAATAGCTTCATTAAGCGTATCCATAGCTGCAACTACTGGCTTTAAATCTTGCGTTGGCATTCTATATTGGTGTCCATGTACGTCAATAAAAGGAAATTTTGCCTTCTTTATAATTTTACCCGGTACCACAAGTGTAGATGTTGGGTTGTATTCTTCAAACGATAGGTCTTGAGCAATTACTGAAAATGAAAGTAGCAAAGCAATTGAAAATAGAATGAACTTCATGAATTTTATAGTATAAACATTAATTAGATTATAAATGTAATACTATGCCTGTAATAAGCTAAAAATTTAGGAAGTCTTTAACACGTATTATGTGCAAACAATGGCAAGATGGAAGTTTGTTTACAATTCATCTAACATTAGATTATAATCATATTGCAAATCTTCGTGTAGTGAAGTAATAGTTTTCTTAATCAATCCTATCTGTCTATTATACAGATTAGTAAGTGTTACATTATGCGCAATTGAAGGTTGCATTTTTTTAAGCTCGGAGCAAAAATAAAGCAGTAATTCTACTTCGGTTTCCTTTATCTTAGAATATCGAATATAGGTTTTTACACGACGCAATATTTTTCGAACACTCTTTTTAATATAATAATAACTATCGGTATTTATCTCGGTAAACTGCAAAGCAATTTCTGCTTTTATCCCTTCGATATAACCTGTTTCATTAGAGGCTTCATACAAAAGATAGGTGAGCAATTCTTTGTTTTCTTTTTTAAATCTCGACAAACGCAAACAGAGTTCCACCAATTCTGATTGGGACAAATGATTAAGTTCTTCTTTGAGTTCCTTTACTGTTGCTGTTTTCATATTACCTAATATTTCTTAAACCTTCATATACAACAACGCTAACGGCATTGGCAAGGTTTAAACTGCGAACCTTGTTACTCAAAACAGGAATTTTATATACGCTGCCAGTATTAGCTTCAATAATTTCTTGTGATAGACCAACAGATTCTTTTCCGAAAACTAAAAACATATCATCCTTATAATCGACAGACCAATAATCTTGCGTTCCATGACTGGAAAAGTAGACCATATCTTTACCTTGATGCTTTGCGTAAAAATCTTCAACACTTTCGTAAATATGAAGTGATATGTGTTTCCAATAATCTAGTCCCGCACGCTTCAATCGTGTATCATCTATTTTAAAACCAAAGGGTTTTACCAAATGTAGTGTTGCTCCTGTTGCCAAACTTAAACGTCCAATATTACCTGTATTCATTGGGATTTCAGGTTCTATAAGCACTATATTATAACCCATCTATTGGAGATTTATTTGTAAAAGTAGAATTAAGCCAATTCTAAAGCAATTCTCATCATATCATTAAATGATTGTTCGCGTTCCTTTGTGCTTGCCGCTTCACCTGTAATAATATTGTCGCTTACAGTAAGTACAGAAAGTGCTTTAACTCCAAAGCGTTTGGCTAAGGTGAATAATATTTGTGTTTCCATTTCAACACCTAGGATACCATGCTTTTGCCATATTTCCCAGCGATTTGGCGTATCATCGTAAAACGTATTAGTGCTAAAAACTGAGCCTCGATATGTCTTTATATTAAGTCGTTCAGCAACCTGATAAGCTTTCATCAATAAATCAAAATCGGCTGTAGCAGCATAATGCATACCTTTAAAATAAAGGTTGTTAGCATCGGAATCGCCTGAAGCACTCATTGCCAACAATACTTGCCCTAAATTTATATTCTCTTGAATACTACCACAAGTACCTACTCTAATTA
>JAADHG010000019.1 GCA_013151975.1 Chlorobiota bacterium
TGTTATATAGATGATAAAAGAGAGGCACCATGGTGGGGAGACTTTGAATGTGTGGGCGGAGAGCCAATGCCAGAAACATCAAAAATGTGTAGTTATGTTCAATCTGAAATAATATCGATATCTCCGTCAGAGGGAGCTGTAGGCGATGAGATTAAAATATTGCTACCATATATTTATGACATATTTTCAGATTGTAGTTGGACTTGGATTTATGCAACGCATGACTTATCGGCTAAGGTTTATTTTAGTAATATAGAAACCACATTAAAATATCCGATTAATGATAATGCTCTTGGAGAAGGAGGGCAACCAATTTATGTATCTGTTCCTTCTGGAGCATCAACTGGTAAAATAAGAGTTGAATTAATATGTGAAAGCAAGGGAGGTTACGGTGATTTTGATTATGATACAACCATGTTAAGTCCTTCGGACTTTACTGTGTTAACACCTTCAGCACAAGACGATCTTTCTGTTAGACAGCAGTATTTACAACAATCAAAAGTTGATCAAGCTTGGAATTTTTCTCATGGTAGTTCAGAAGTCGTTGTCGCTGTAATAGATGATGGAATATACACGGGACATCCAGACTTAGATAGTAATATGTGGTTAAATTTTAATGAAGTAGAGGGTAACGGGAAAGATGATGATGACAATGGCTATATTGACGATAGGTGGGGTTGGGATTTTGTTTCAAACTCAAAGGACATGACTACTTTGGGAACACATGGGACTATGGTCGCAGGAATTATTGGCTCTGAGAGCAATAATAACACAGGTATAACTGGAATAAACTGGAATATTAAGTTGATGCCCATAATAGCATGTGATAACGATGGTTGTAGTGAAGGAGCAATTAAAAAAGGGATTAAATACGCAGTTGATAACGGAGCTGACATTATTAATCTTAGTTTAGGCGGAAATGTTTTTAATTATACAGAAAATTATAATGAAATAATTAAGTATGCATTTGATAAAAATGTATTAGTGGTTATTGCTACTGGGAATGGTGATGTGGAGGGCGGTATTGGTAGAAATTTAAACATTACTAAAGTATCTCCTGTTTGTAATGATGGTAATCAAAATATGGTTCTTGGTGTTGGTGCAATTGATGAAGAAAATAAAGTTACTTCTTGGAGTAATTATGGTAGTTGTGCAGATGTTTTTGCTCCTGGCGAAAATATTGTTTCTACAGCAGTTCCAGCTTATAGCACTTTAAACAGATTTTACGATATGGCTGATGGCACATCTTTTTCTGCACCAATTGTGTCTGGCATCGCTGCATTAATAAAAGCAAAGTATCCAACAATAAAGAACACTGCTATACGAGATAGAATTATTAATAATTCAGATTATCAAAATGGAGTGAGAACGGTAAATGCTTATAAAGCGATAGCTCAGACATGGGTTGATAGTGAAAAGTATATTAATAAAGTGGCTAAACCTGTTCCTCTAGTACCAAGCGAAGTAAGCGAGGTTGTAAGCGAGGTAGAAAATGTTATTAAAGAGGAAAAAAAATTAGTTAAAACAATTGACAATAGTTTATCTAACAGAATGAGTGGTAATATTTTATTGCAAGTAGAAAAAAACGGTGAAGGATGGTATGTAAATCCAGACAATAAAAAGAAATATTACTTAGGACGACCTGCTGATGCTTTTAATATTATGCGAAATCTAGGATTAGGAATAAAACATAGTGAATTACAAAGCTATATAAATTCAAAATTTCCCACTAGGTTAGCAGGGAAAATATTATTAGATGTTGAGGAGAACGGCGAGGCTTATTATATCAATCCAAATAATCTAAAAGTATATTTCTTAAATAGACCAGCTGACGCTTTTAAGGTTATGCGAGAATTAGGACTTGGAATAACCAATAGTGATATAAGAAAGATTGGTATTGGAGAAATTAATTAAAATATACTCTTTTTAACTTCTTTTAGCAGTAATTCTCTAAAACAGGTTTGACTGTCATCGCGTTTGGAGCTCAAAATATAGTTAAGTCAAACCAAAAAATATGCTAGTTTTAGGTGTGTTTTTTGATTTGTAGAAAGTCATTTCTTGTTAGGTTTATAGGGTTGTTTCTTTAAAAATAAAAGTATTGACTTTTAGAAAAAGTAAGATATAATATAAATATACTACTTCTGTCGCTTCGGTGGCAGAACGCGGGACTGCTTCGGCAGTCCTTGCTTTTTATCTAAAAACTTTTATGAACAAAACAAAAAGAGCTTGTGTTTATGTGGACGGATTCAATTTGTTCTATGGGGTGTTAAAAGGAAGTAAGCACAAATGGCTAGATTTGGAAAAATTGTGTAAATTTTACTATCCAAAATATGATATTGTAAAAATAAATTATTTCACGGCACTAGTAAAAGAAAGAAAAGACAATAAAGAAAGTCCGATTAATCAACAAATGTATCTTCGAGCCTTGAGCACATTATCAAGTTTTAGAAAAACACTAGGATCTTTTCAAGAAAATATTGTAAGGAGGCCATTAGTATCTAAAAACAAAAAGGGAATAAGACAAAAAGTACTAGTTTCATTTTTTGATTTATATGATAAATTAATGCCACTAGCTGATGATGATAATTATCCAAAACCTCAATATGCCTTGATTAAAAAGACGGAAGAAAAAGGTTCTGATGTTAATTTAGGAATAAGTTTGGTAAATGATGCTCATAAAGATTTATTTGATGTTGCTATTGTTATATCAAATGATTCTGACTTGTCCGGTGCTTTAAGGATTGTAAAAAATGAGCTAGGAAAAACAGTTGAAATTTTAAATCCTTATCCAAAAACAAACAAAAAACTACAAAAAGCCTCTTCAAATATAAAATATATATTTCCAGAAGTTTTATCAGAATTACAATTCTTAGATGAGCTAACTGACAGGATTGGAAAATTTCACAAACCAAAAAGTTGGTAATTAGCTTTTAGAGTAAATCATTTTAATTTCATTTAATAGTTTATCTCTAAAACAGGTTTGACTACCATCGCGTTTGGAGCTCAAAAAAAACAGTCCCTGAAGGGGCTGTTTTTTGTGTAGTGTAGCGGGATGAGGACCCGTTGTTGTGATGAGGGAACTATTTTTGAAAAGCGTTGCTTGCCAGCAGGAGTAAAAAGTAATGAATAATACATTTACGATTGGGCGTGAGGCTTCCGCCTCTCCGATTCCCGTTACCCGCTCATAACAAGAAGGGCAGTCCCATTTGGGGCTGTTTTTTTGGTTAAAACAGAAAAGTTTGATTACTGTCTACTTATAGTTGGGCACTATAAAGCAAGTGTCACAGACTGTAGTGAATTATTAAGAAATGCTAGCGGAGAATTAAAGATTTCTTTGTGTGAATATCGCGCTTCAAATTCTCTAACTACTTTTGCTAGTTTTTTAACAGTTACGTGATGATACATTCTTCTAATAAAAGTTCTTAATACAGCCCAGGTCCCCTCTATTTCGCTAGTTAGACCAAACTCAAATTTGCTATGTATATCCTTTTTATGAATCACTGGCCAATACTTCTCACAACCACGATAGATACCTCCTCCATCCGTACACAAAGTTGATCCTGGTTTAATATAATTTTGGATTAGATTCATCGCATCACCCCTGTTGGGTGATTTTTTGTATACCACATTCAACTTAATTCTCTTTCGCACTATATCTTTCGCTCCTACTATAAAAGCACCCTTAACAAACATTTCATCCATTTGAACCTTGCCCTCTAAAACAACATCAAAGTCTATATTTAGATTGTCCCTGAATAACTCATAATACCTTCTTATCGTAGGAATAGATAGTCCTGTTAAATCTTTAGTCTGTTGAACATTGAACTTCTTCTGCCAACACCAGATCAATGTCCAGAGGTGTTTAGCTGATATTTTCATACCTTTTAACCAATTAGCATTAGTAACCGAAAACCTATTGTGACATTTAGTGCAACGAAACATTTTATCCTTTTGTATCTCTTTAACATATCTCTGCCGATTACAGTCAGGACAGACTACCTTTTTCCCAAAAACTAATAGTCTTAATTGTTTCCAAATTTGCTTTTCGCTTGGAATTTGAGATAATGAATT
>JAADHG010000077.1 GCA_013151975.1 Chlorobiota bacterium
GTGATTAGTGATTAGTGATTAGTGATTAGTGATTAGTGATTAGTGATTTTAATCATTCTGAACAAAGTGAAGAATATAATTAAAAAACATAACTAACAAATCCGTTCAATGTGAAACATTGAAATCGTTAAAATTCAGAATATAAAAATCAAATCGTCAAGAATTTCTGAAGCCTTGGAAGAAATTTAGATTTTATTTTTGGTTTTCCAAAGGAAAAATTCCTAATTTTAACTTGATTTTTTGGTTCTTTTTGCATCAAGGCAAAATGAACAATAATAAGATTCCTGTTTACACAGGAAATACATATGAAACGAGCTATTTTTCCAGGATCATTTGACCCATTAACCTTAGGGCATTACGACATTATAAAACGTGGTGTCACACTTTTTGATGAAATAATTGTAGCCATTGGCGTTAATGCTTCCAAGAAATATATGTTTTCTCTTGAAGAACGTATGCAATTTATTGAAGATACTTTTGCCGACGAACCTCAAATAAAAGTAATGACCTATAAAGGTTTAACAGTTGATTTTTGCAAAGAAATAGATGTGAAATTTATTTTACGTGGCTTACGTAATCCTGCCGATTTTGAGTTTGAAAAAGCCATAGCACACACTAATCGGGATTTAGCGCCTATTGAAACAGTATTTCTGCTAACCTCAGCAAACACCTCGTATATTGCATCTTCAATTGTGAGAGATGTAATTAGAAACAATGGCGACTATACAAAATTAGTTCCCAAAAGTGTGAGAGTAAAATGATAAAATCTTTCAATCTTCTACCTAAAAATTCTAATAATTATACTTGTATAATTAACCACCTTGCTTGTTGATGAAGATAAATTTTTTAATTAATTTATCATTCCTGCGTGTCACACTGAGCTTGTCGAAGTGAAGGCAGGAATCTTTTAATTTCGCCTACAATTCATAATGGATTCCCGTTTTCACGGGAAAGACAGTTTAGACTAATTCAGATTTAAAGATTGTACTCTCCCAAACCTTTAGTAAAGGCTTCAGGATTTTCGGCTAAATGGTAACGTGGATCGTCAATAGCCTCAACAATAACATCTCTAAATTTTGGGCTAGATTTATACAGTAACACTTTACAATCTTCGCTCAAGTGTTTTAATTTAACTTGCTTCCCTTCGGCTTCATATTTGTTTACCAAATTAAAAACGGCCTCGATGGCAGAATGATCACTAACACGAGATTCTACAAAATCAATTTCCACCTTTTCTGGGTCATTCTTAACATCAAACTTATCGTTAAAAGCCTTTATGCTTCCAAAGAATAATGGTCCCCAAATTTCATAAACTTTAGTGCCATCGGCTTTCATACGTTTGCGTGCACGAATGCGTTTTGCATTTTCCCATGAAAATACCAAAGCACTCACAATAACACCTGAAATTACGGCAATTGCCAAATCAAAAAGAACGGTTAATAATGAGACCAAAATCAATACAAACAAATCGGTTTTCGGAATTTTGTTCATAATCCTAAAACTACTCCAGGCAAAGGTTCCTATAACCACCATAAACATTACACCTACCAAAGCAGCAATAGGTACTTGCTCAATTAAACCTGATGCAAATAAGATAAATCCTAATAAGGCTAAGGCTGCTACAATACCAGACAATCGTCCGCGACCACCACCTTTTATATTGATTATGGATTGTCCAATCATAGCACAACCACCCATACCTCCAAACAATCCGGTAATAATATTAGCACCACCTTGTGCCATACATTCTTTGTTCGAATTTCCTCGGGTTTCAGTGAGTTCGTCAATTAAGTTTAAGGTCATTAAAGATTCTATCAATCCAATAGCTGCAAGAATTAAGGCATAAGGACCAATAAATTTTAAGGTTTCTAAATTAAAAGGGACTTTATTAAAAATATCAAACTGAAACTGTGGTAAGCCTCCTTTTAAACCTTCGCCTCCACCATCTGCAATAAAACTACCTACCGTAGCCACATTTAATTTTCCAAGAATTACAATAGCCGAAACCACCAAAATAGCAACCAATGCTTCAGGAACTTTTTTAGTAAGTTTAGGTAAACCAAACATAATCCCCATAGTTAAAGCTACTAAAGCAGTCATAGTCCAAAAAGCGCTACTTGTTGCCAAACTATTAAACAATTCACTAAACCAAGTTCCCATGTCACTCCAAAAGAAAATTCCTTCTGGGACTAATTCTGGAAACATCCCAATTTGGGATATAAATATCACAATAGCTAAGCCATTTACAAAGCCCATCATTACAGGATGCGGAATTAAACGTACAAACTTCCCAAGTTTAAAAACACCTGCAAGCATTTGTATAATGCCCATTAAAATAACAGTAGCAAACAAATAGTACAATCCAAGGCTTTCTCCAACTTCTCCCATCGCATTACCTTCGGCTACCAAACTTACCATCACTACAGCTAAAGCGCCTGTAGCACCACTTATCATTCCTGGACGTCCACCAAAAACAGCAGTAATTAAACCTATCATAAAAGCAGCATACAGCCCAACCAATGGGTCTACACCAGCTACAAAAGCAAAGGCAACCGCTTCAGGTACTAAAGCGAGTGCAACCGTAAGCCCACTTAAAATATCGTTTTTGGCATTTGCGGCTCGTTTTCTAATAAACTCTGTCATGAGGATGTGTTTTTAGGAAGCGGCAAAAATACAGTTAATATTTTTACACACAAGCTTTTGTAATACCTAAAAATACGAAAAATGCAGTATTACTTTTTGTGTATTCCATACGTAGGATTACGTATAGCCTTTATCATAGAAAAAGACTAACTTCGTTATTCGGACAGCATGAATCAATCTAATATTCAACTTGATTGGGTATGAAACTGAAGATACTTTAACCGTTAGGCTTCATACCAAAACAATATCTTAGTTATTTAAAAATCACCTCCAATTAATCTTTGTAAATCTTTTATTCTTTACAAAATCTTTAGGAGATTTATCTAAAATTTCTATTCGTAAAGCATCTATCAAAGCATCTTTAGCAAAAGAGTGATGAGTAACAATACTAACCTCTCTTATAGGTTTAGGATCTTCAAAATGAATATTACAACCAGAGTCATATTCACTGATTGCCATTTCTGGAACAAGAGTATAACCACCATAATTATCTACCATTTTTTTTAAAGCCTCTATAGAGCCACTCTGGAACTGAATGTTTTTATCTGTAGAAGTGTTGGAACAGATATTTAATACTTGATTTCTAAAACAATGACCACTATTTAAAAGCCATAAGTTATCCATTTTCTCTATGTCCTTAGCAGAAATTGTGGTATTCTGACCAAATTGATGACTTTTTTGACAGTAAAAAACAAAAGGTTCGTTATATAGTTTTACTTCTTTAATAAATGGCTCCTCAAGAGGTGTAACAAGTATTCCTAAATCAATCTCCCCTTTTTGTAATGCACTAATTATATTATGAGTTTGCATTTCTTCAATTAATAAAAATGTGTTTGGATACTTGTCACTAAAAGAACCCGACATTAATGGTATTAAATAAGGTGAAATTGTTGGAATTACGCCAATTTTAAAACTACCATCTAGATTATCTAATTCTTTGCTGACCATATTTTTTAAATCAGTCACTTCACGTAAAATTATTTCGGCTTTTTGTATAAACATTACTCCTAAATCTGTTGGTTTAAAAGGAGATTTACTTTTGTTAAAAATAGAAAATCCTATTTCATCTTCCAGTTTTTTTACCTGAATGGTTATTGTAGGTTGTGTTACAAAGCATTTCTCAGCAGCAGTAACAAAATGCCTGTACCTATTTAAGGCAATTACATATTCTAGTTGTTGTAATGTCATCAATATTGATTTTATCAATACAAATATATAAATTATTAATTTGATTAATATGCTACTGCTTTATAAATTCGCATCATATTTAATAAATAAAAAACATTAATAATGAAAAAAGCATCAACATTTATCCTTTTGTTTTTACTTCTTGCAGCTTGCAACAATAAAAATAACAACAAAACAACAGATGCTCTTTCGGGAGCAACCGTTACTAAAAAAAGTAATTTAAATAAAAGCTGTATCCAATAGCGACTGGTGGCCCAATCGATTAAATTTAGATCTACTTCGCAAACATTCTTCTCTAACAAGCCCAATGAATGAAGAGTTTGATTATGTTAAAGAGTTTAAAAGCCTAGATTACGTGGCATTAAAAAAAGATATACGTGCACTTATGTCAGATTCTCAAGATTGGTGGCCAGCAGATTACGGAAGTTACGCAGGTTTATTTATTAGAATGGCTTGGCACAATGCAGGAACTTATCGTTCAGGTGATGGTCGTGGAGGCTCTAGATCTGCGCAACAGCGTTTTGCACCGCAAAATAGTTGGCCAGATAATGCGAATTTAGATAAAGCAAGAAGATTACTTTGGCCGATTAAGAAAAAATATGGAAATAAAATTTCTTGGGCAGATTTAATGATTCTTACAGGAAATGTAGCTTTGGAATCTACAGGATTTAAAACCTTTGGTTTTGCAGGAGGAAGAACAGATGTTTGGGAAC
>JAADHG010000162.1 GCA_013151975.1 Chlorobiota bacterium
TCTTCAGTAGTCATAAATTGAGAGACCAAAACGGAGTTGAAGAAAATAGCAACAAACAAAGAAGAACCTAATACAACCGATAGGGTAATGGGAAAGTAAATCATAAATTGTCCCATAACTCCTGGCCATAATCCTAATGGAATAAATGCAGCTACTGTTGTTGCTGTTGAGATAATAATAGGAAAAGCAATTTCGCCAATTCCTTTTTTTGCTGCTTCAATACGAGGCATACCTTCACTCATTAGTCGATAGACGTTTTCTACCACTACAATACCATTATCTACCAACATACCAAGCCCCATAATTAACCCAAATAAAATCATGGTGTTCATTGTATAACCTATTGCATTTAGTATCATGAGAGACATAAACATAGACATAGGAATTGCAAACCCAACAAATAAAGCGTTTTTAAAGCCTAAAAAGAACATTAGAACGGTTACTACCAATATAATTCCAAAAATGATGTTGTTTACCAAGTCATCAACCATTCCAATAGTTTTTGAAGATTGGTCATTGGCTATAGTTACTTTTAAGTCTGGAGGGAATACATTTGTAATAGCATTGTCTACAATAACCTGAATTTGCTCTGCGGCTGCAACCATATTTTTACCAGCACGTTTTTTTACATCGAGCATCACAACAGGAGCTCCAAATTCTCTTGCATATGTGGTTTTGTCTTCATCTTTAAAGGTTACTTTGGCAACATCTTTAAGGTAAATGGAACTTCCTTTTTCTGATTTTACAACAAAGTTTTCAAGCTCTTTAGGAGACTCAATTTCTCCTATAATCCTAATAGTACGTCGTTGTCCACTTGTAATTAAGTTGCCGGCAGACATGGTTATGTTTTCTCTGCTAATCGTATTTATAACATCGTCAAAACTTACTTTAGCAGCCATCATTTTGTAGATGTCTACAGCCACTTCTACTTCTTTGTTTTGAGCGCCACGAATATCTACTTGCTTTATTTCTTGAAGCCCTTCAATTTCGTCTTCAAGATATTCTCCATATTCTTTCAGCTTATCTACAGGATAATCTCCAGAGATGTTAATGTTAAGTATTGGAATTTCTTCAGACATACTTAAGTCGAACACATTTGGCTCTACTTTAGCATTATTAAATGTCGGCCAATCTTCACCAGATGTTTCAGAATCAACTTCGTCTTTTACTTTTTGTTTGGCGGCTTCAACACTTATGTTTTCATCAAATTCTACAATAACCATGGAATAGTCTTCCTGAGATGTTGAGGTAATTTCAACCACATTACTTACCGTTTTTAACTTATCCTCTATGGGGTCAGTAATTAGTTTTTCAATGTCTTCTGCTGTATTTCCAGGGTATATAGAGCTAATGTAAATTTTAGTTTCTTTTATTTCGGGGAAGTTTTCTCTAGGCATACTAAAATAAGCTCCTGTTCCAAGAACAAATATCACCGCAATCAACACATACATTGTTGTTTTATTATTGATAGCCCAAGATGATAGCCCAAACTCTTTATGTACTTTTTTTTCTTTTTTGGTCATTTTTTCTTTTTTTAGTTGGCAGAGTTAGTTTCTACAACTTCAAGAATTTTTACTTCTTGTCCATCTTTAACACTTCTTGCACCTTCATCAATAATTTCATTTCCGTGAAGTAAACCAGAAAGCACTTCTATGTAGTCTCCTTGTGTTCTTCCTGTTTTAATAATTACACGTTGTGCTTTAGCCTTATTATTGTTTTTATTAGTTATAGTATAAACATACTGTTGCCCTTGAGCGTTTTCAGATATAATATTTTGAGGGATTAGTATAGCGTTTGGGTTGGTGTAATCGTTTATTTTAAGCTTAGCTGTTAAATTAGGCTTAATAGATTTATCTTTATTAGGCACAGGAACTTCAATTTTAAAAGTTCGGTTTGCAGGATTAATAAAGTTTCCTGCTTGGCGTACTTTAGTATCCATTGTTTTTCCAAGAATTGGAAAATTTACTTGAACATCTTTTCCAGACNNGTGATATAACGTTCTGGCACATCAACTTCAATGTACATGTTTTTTAGATTTACAATTCTAAATAGTTGAGATTGTCCCGGAGCTACAACACTTCCTTGCTCAGTAATAACATCGTCTATAGTCCCAGAAAAAGGAGCACGAACAATTGTTTTATCAACTTGCTTTTGTAATTGACTAACCGCTTTTTGTTGTGATTTGTAACTTGATTTTGCTTGCAAATATTGGATTTCACTTCCAATTTTTTGGTTCCAAAGACGCTCTTGACGCTCAAAAGTAGTTTTTGCTAAATCTACTTGAATTTGTAATTGCGCTACTTGCTGACTTAAACCACCGTCGTCAATTTTCGCTAAGATCTGTCCTTTAATTACATGTTGCCCTTCAATTACGTAAACTTTTGAAAGTACACCGGAGAATTCAGGATAAATAACCAAATTTTGTTTGGTGCTTACATTACCTTGTAGCTCGATATAGTGGTTAAAGGCCGTTTCATTAATAGCAAAAGTTGTTATTAAAGGAATTTTTTCTTGAGGATCCAATTCTTTAATTTTAGCTTCAAGTTGTTTAAGATCTGAAGAGAGTTTTTGTTTTTCAGTATCTAATTCAGATTTCTTTTTTCGAATTTGCTCCAAATTATTGGAAGCCAATATATCTTCTATAGACTGATTTTTATTTTCTCCACAGGAAGATAAAATGAGTGTTGTTATTAGTATTACGAATATGTTTTTCATGATTCTTTTATTTTTTGACTGATTAGTTTTTTGGGATTTCATTTAGTACAGTTTCGAGTTCAGCTTTTTTATTAATTACATCAAGCATAGCTTGCAAATAGTCTTGTTGAGAACTATATAATTGGGTTTGTGCTTGTCTTAATTCAAAACTAGAAGCAATGCCCTCAAAAAACTTTGTTTGATTTTTTTTCTCAATACGTTCAGCTAAGTTTAGATTTTGTTTTTTGTTTTCGTAATCTTCAATAGCAAATTGGTAATCACTTTTAGCTGATGCAATTTGAAGCTTTAATTTTTGCTCAGTTTCAGTTAAATCTTCTTTTGCTTTTTCAAGATTAATTTTAGCGCGTTGTGTAGCTGCAGTTCTTCCAAGTGAGCTAAATATTGGAATGTTTACATTAAGCCCAAATAATGAAGACCCAAGCCATTGCTGCTCTTTTTTAAAAAATTTAAAATTGTCGTTATAGCCATCATAAACCCCGTTAACAAATGCATTTATGGTTGGAAGTGCTTTGCTTTTTTCAAGTTTTAATAAAAGTTCTTTAGATATTTTATCGTTTTCAGCGATTTGATAATCAACAGTATTTTCAACATCTTCATCGGCGTTTAATAAACTCAAAACAATGTTTTGTGATGTTAAACCTTGCAAATCATCAGTTAATTGTGTGTCTGTATTAAGGTCTAATCCGAGCGTAATATTAAACATTTGATGTGCAATTACTTTGAGTCGTGACGCATTTTTTAAACTACTTTGTATGCTAGATAAAGTAATTTGAAGCTGCTCAACACTTTCTTCCTCACCCAAACCATTTTCATAAATTTTAGTGGTTTCATATAAGTTTTTTAGTAATACAGCCTCATTTCGTTCTAGGATGAACACACTTTCTTCGGCTAATAATACATTTCCATAAGCGTTAATTACAGCTTTTCTAACTTCGAGATCAGTTTTTTCTTTAGCATTTTTAGAAATATCTAAAAAGACTTTTGCCGATTGTAACCCGACTAAATAAGACCCATCAAATATTTTTTGCTCAAGCGTTATTCTAGCATTTATAGATTGTTTTGTTCCAAAAGCGATTTCAACAAATTCTCCCTGATTGCCTCCAAAAAATTCTGCAGGAATTAAAGATAATTGTTGTTGTAACCATTTATTGTAACCTATGGATGCGTTTATCTGTGGTAATCCTGTAGAAATAGTTTCCCATTTTCGCTGTTTGGCTGCTTCAACATCAAGTGCTGCATTTTTTGAAGTTCGGTTGTTTTCTAGTGCGTAATCAATGGCTTCTTGTAAACTAAATCTATTGTTAGATTCTTGCGAAAACCCTATGATTGAGTATAAAAATATGAATAAAAAGGGTATTTTTTTTGACATTTTATGATTGATATGAATTTGTTAATTGATTTAGAAAATCTAATCCTTTCGGCGTACAAATGCCTCTTATATGGTATTCTAAATAATGCTCCATAAGCATATCCATAGAAAACTGCTTATAAGGGAATAAATCTTTGTCTTTAATTGCTATTATAGAACTAAAATATAGTCTTGAAATAAATTCAATATTTAAATTTTCTCTAAATAATTTTTGCTTAATGCCACGCTCTAAATTTTCTTTTACACAATCTTGCATAATATCAAATTGCTTTTTCTTTAGCGTAGCGAAAATTTGCGGATAATATTTTTGTAGCTGGTATTGAGGCGAAGATTTTTCGTCATTTAAATGATCCATTACCAGTTTTTTGATATCGTAAAATTCCTCAATAGGGTTTTTTTCTAAAGCACAAATGCAATCAATACCATTAGATATTTGATTAAACAAGTACATTGTAGTAGCCTCTACTAATTTAGTTTTGTTCTCGAAATGCTGATATATAGTTTTTTTGGAAATGCCTAACTTTTTAGCCAAATCGTCCATAGTAACACTCTTAAACCCATAGTTTAAGAACAGTTCAGCAGATTTAAGTATAATTTTTTGTTTCATAATAGGTTGCAAATATATTACAGGAAACTTTAAAAACAAAAAAAGTTTCCAAAGTTTTATGATTTTTTTAACGGTTCATTTGTAGATGTACTTTTAATTGTGCTGAATTGGTTTATTTTTGTGATATGCTATCAATTGAATCATATCAAAAAGAATTTCTAGATTTTTTAGAACAACATTCAAAGACCAAAGAGCCGAAAAACTTATACGAGCCTATTCAATATATATTAGGCTTAGGCGGGAAGCGTTTACGACCTGTTTTAACTTTAATGACTACTGAAATTTTTGATGGGAATTATAGAACAGCTTTAAATGCAGCCTTAAGTGTAGAAGTATTTCATAATTTTTCTTTGGTTCATGACGATATTATGGATGGCGCACCTTTGCGTAGAGGGCAGCATACTGTACATGAAAAATGGGATATCAATACAGGAATTTTGTCTGGAGACGCTATGCTAATTATGGCGTATCAACTTTTTGAAAATTACGATGATAGCACTTTTAAGGCATTAGCAAAACTATTTAGTAAAACAGCCCTTGAAGTTTGTGAAGGCCAGCAATACGACATTGATTTTGAAACGAGAGATAATGTTACCGTTACGGAGTATTTAAAAATGATTGAATACAAAACTGCAGTTTTGGTAGCGGCAGCAATGCAAATGGGAGCTATTATAGCAAAAGCACCCAACAAAGAGCAGAGCCTGATTTATGAATTTGGAAAAAATTTGGGAATCGCTTTTCAGTTACAAGATGATTATTTAGATGCATTTGGAAATACTGAAACCTTTGGAAAACAAATAGGGGGAGACATTATTGAAAATAAAAAAACGTATTTATATATTAAAGCACTTGAATTTTCTACAGTTGAAGAACAACAAGAGTTGAAAGATTTGTTTAGTTTAACACCAAATAACAGTGAACACAAGATTGAAAGAGTTAAACATATTTTTGAAGCTAGTGGTTCATCAAAAGAAACGCAGCGAGAAATTGAAAATTATACACAAAAGGCATTTGTGGTACTAGATTCAATACCTATTTCTGAAGATAATAAATCTGCTTTAAAACAACTTGGCACTACTTTAATGAGTAGAAATGTATAGTGAAACACTTATGATTTGAATTTCAATTACACAAAAAAATGAACAGATGAAATTACCATCTACTTTTGAAAATTTAATTGAAGAAGCAAATCAAATAGGGCTCTACAAAAAATTAATCCATCAACTTAAAAAAGATTTTTTATTAGCGAATATTGATTTAGATTTTGATGAAAACATTTTGCCTTCTAGTTTAAAGCAGATGCTTCATGAAACTATTTTCCATCTAGTTCAAGAGAAATTCGCAGA
>JAADHG010000037.1 GCA_013151975.1 Chlorobiota bacterium
AAGGAATAACAAAAGTGATTAAAAAAATCATTAGCCAAAATCCAATTGTAAAAATGGCTAAAAAAGCTAAAAATCCTAAATATTGATTAAAATCAAACATAATTATGTGCGTGTTTTAAAAATCTTGGACAAAGATAAGTGAAACCTTTATGTTATACAATAGCAAAATTAAGATTTATTAACAGGATATTAAAAAAGTGCACAATCTGTAAATTAGTTATTGCTTAGTATAACCAATTTCTTCGGTATTCATTATTTCTTCAACTTTTTTGTACAAACTTTTAAAGGATAACTTTGCAATAAATTCAACAATAAAATAATATACAATTCCAAAAATTGGTAGAATTGAAAACATTACATCATCCATAAACCCATAGTTTAAAATTTGATATGACGAAACAATAGCCATTACAACAGCCAAAACTATGGCAATAGCACGATGAATCTCATAGGATTCTCCATCTACTCTTTTTAGTACCAACTTGCTTTTAAGATTACTTTCATCAACTTTAATACACTTTACATGTAACTTTACTAAAGGGTTTAATGGTTTTGAATACCCAAACATTCTGTTTTTATAAACTACAAAGCCACCAAAATTTGTGCGCTCACCAGAAAGGTTATATTTTTTGTTAGATGTTTCTCGCTTAATTTCATCGCGAATAATTCCATTCAGTATGCTTTCTGATACATTAAGTACATATATAATAGCTCCTTTCTTCAAATTATAAGTAACTGTTTATCTCTCTTTTAATCAAGTGAAGTTATATTTTTAATCACAAGAAATCAATAATTTCAAACCTTTTCAAAGTAAAACTTATTAACAACATTTCTTTTAAAAAACTAACACTTGTCATAAACAAAAATACTTTAAAACACGTAACTTTGTAATTCAAATAAATCATTACAACAATGGCTTACAGAATAGAAAAAGATACCATGGGCAACGTAAAAGTGCCTAGTGATAAACTTTGGGGTGCTCAAACCGAACGCTCAAAAAACAACTTTAAAATAGGAGCAGCAGCCTCTATGCCCTTAGAGATTGTGTATGGCTTTGCATACTTAAAAAAAGCAGCAGCTTATACCAACTATGATTTGGGTGTGTTAACAATTGAAAAACGAGATTTAATTGCTCAAGTCTGTGATGAAATCCTTAAAGGAAAACATGATAATCAGTTTCCTCTTGTGATTTGGCAAACAGGATCGGGGACACAAAGTAATATGAATGTAAATGAAGTGATTGCAAATAGAGCACATCAAATTGCTGGTAAGGTTATTGGAGAAGGTGAAAAAACTATCCAACCCAATGATGATGTAAACAAATCACAATCGTCTAACGACACCTTCCCTACTGGGATGCATATTGCGGTTTATAAAAAAGTGGTGGAAAATACCATCCCAGGTATTACGCAATTACGAGACACACTTAATAAAAAGTCTAAAGCATTTAAAGATGTTGTTAAAATTGGCAGAACACATCTTATGGATGCTACACCTCTTACTTTGGGGCAAGAATTTTCTGGATATGTATCTCAATTAGACCATGGACTAAATGCTTTAAAAAACACTTTGCCACATTTAAGTGAATTGGCGCTTGGTGGAACTGCAGTTGGTACAGGTTTAAACACACCTAAGGGTTATGATGTTCTTGTTGCAAAATATATTGCCCAATTTACTGGTTTGCCGTTTGTAACAGCTAAAAATAAATTTGAAGCCCTTGCAGCCCACGATGCAATAGTAGAAACACATGGTGCTCTAAAACAATTGGCTGTATCATTAAATAAAATTGCAAATGATATTCGCATGATGGCTTCAGGACCACGCAGTGGTATTGGGGAAATTAATATTCCTGCCAATGAACCAGGAAGTTCTATTATGCCAGGAAAAGTAAATCCAACACAATGTGAAGCTTTAACTATGGTTTGTGCTCAAGTTATGGGTAACGACGTTGCCATTACTATTGGTGGTACACAAGGTCATTATGAGCTCAATGTGTTTAAACCAATGATGGCTGCCAATATATTAGAGTCGGCACAATTGTTAGGGGATGCTTGCGTAAGTTTTGATGTAAACTGTGCTACAGGTATAGAACCAAATAAAGCTGTAATTGAACAGTTGCTTAATAACTCATTGATGCTAGTAACTGCTTTGAATACAAAAATCGGGTATTATAAAGCGGCAGAAATAGCGAATACTGCACATAAAAATGGAACTACTTTAAAAGAAGAAGCCATAAACTTAGGTTATGTTACTGCCGAAGATTATGATGCATGGGTGAAGCCAGAACATATGGTTGGTGGATTAGACTAAATAATATTTAACAATTATAACTACAAAAAAAGCAAGTGAAAACACTTGCTTTTTTAGATTGGTTAGTTAGTTATTAACCTCTTCTTAGGATATTATGTATAATTATGATGGTATAAATGTATTATTCTTAAACTAATTAACTATTAACATATGTTTAGATATATTTAATCAATTCATTTTTTTTCTTATTCTACTCAATTGTACCGGAGTAATATTTAAATAAGATGCAATTTGATACTGTGGTATCAGGTCATCAATATTTGGTATACGCTTTCTTAATTGTAAGTAGTGCTGAGTGGCATCCAAAGTTAAAAGCTCCATATTTCGTTTTTCATATCCAACAAAAACCTGTTCTAAAATTTTGGAATATAATAAACTAACACTTAAATTTTCTTTGCATAAATTCATCATATCCGTATAATCAAGCTCATAAACTTTACAGTCGGTAAGCGTTTCATAAGTTAATTCGGCAGGTCTTCTGTTAATTAATGCCGTAAATGAAGCCACAAAACTAACTGGAGAAAAAATATTTTTAGTATATAGTTTTCCGGTTTCAGAATTTAAATAAGCACGCATTAATCCTGATACTAAAAAATAATATTTTGTTGGAATTTCGCCTGTTCTTGTTATAATAGTTTTTGCTTTAATACGTCTAAAAGAAGCGAGTTTATTAAGTGTCTCAAACGTATCCTTAGAAATATCAGAAAATGAATTTAAGTAATCAAAATTTGAATTCATACTATTAAGTTTGATACCTATTTGGCTACTCAAAGCTAACCCTTTTACTCACTTTGCTACTAATTATTCTATTATTAGCAAATAAACTAGTTTAGTTGCAATAATTAATAGGAGTTTTGTAATTCATTATAAATTACTCAATGCATGATTTCATTACTCCCAATAAATTCAATAGTTTATATTATACATTAATATTTTATCCTAAATTTATGGCATAAACTATTCTTTACAAAGTTAAGCATGACAACATTAATAATTAATATTAAAGCGCTTCTTCAAGTTAGAAATTCTAATGTTACAAAGGTTTCTGGAAAAGAAATGAAACAGCTTCCTGCTTTAGAAAACGCCTATGTTTTAATTGAAGGTGCTACTATTACAGATTATGGTAGTATGCAAGACTTAAATGGGATACATGCTGATGAAATAATTGATGCCACAGGAAAAATGGTGTTACCATGTTGGTGTGATTCCCATACGCACATTGTATATGCTGGACATAGAGAACAAGAGTTTGTAGATAGAATTAACGGATTAAGCTACGCTGAAATTGCAAATCGTGGTGGAGGCATTTTAAACTCTGCTAAAACACTTCAAAACACTAGTGAAGACGATTTATATAATCAATCCATTAAACGTGTAAAAGCGGTTATGAGACTTGGTACTGGAGCCATCGAGATTAAATCCGGTTATGGTTTAACCACCCATGCCGAGCTTAAAATGCTGCGGGTAATACAACGCATTAAAGAAGATTTTCCAATTGAAGTTAAAGCAACATTTCTTGGTGCTCATGCACTTCCATACTCATATAAAGATGACAAGGACGCCTATTTAAATCTTATAATTAAAGACATGCTCCCCAAAATTGCAGAAAAGCATCTAGCCGATTATATAAATCGTCTTCACTAGTGTTTTGAAG
>JAADHG010000307.1 GCA_013151975.1 Chlorobiota bacterium
TAAACACAAAATCATCATACAATTTTAATGCTGAGTTTGCAGCTAAAAAGCCTTCATTATCGGTTGTATTTCTAAAACCAATAATGGTTTCGTTAGTTTTTGAACTTTCATTATACTCCTCTTTATCGTCTAAAAGAGCTTTCAAATTGTTTTGAATATTGGTTTCATCTTCTAAGGATGCTTCTTCTTTAAATTGAACGTACTGAAGCCCTCGTGAAGCTTCAACTTCATATTCACTTTTGTTTCTTTTTATATAATTTGAAATGTCAGATTTTGAAACTGTAACAGTACTATCAGGTATGGATGAATATGGTACTTGCACATACTTAATATCTACTTTATTATTTTCCAACTTATAATCTAACTCTGCTTCGGCAAGTGTACCAATAATGCCTGCTTTTACCATATTAAAATATGTTTGCTGTCTCCCAGTAACAGCGATATTGTTTTCAAAATTTGTCCACGCCTGATAATTGATAGGTGAGCCTCCTAATAAAGTTGTTTGTGGAGATATCTCTTTTAAATTAGCAATAAACTCGTTTAGCTTATTTTCATCAAAAACACCTGCTTCATTGTTAAACTCTTCATAAGAAGACAAGCTTAATTTAAGTAAATCTCTCATTTGTTCTCTCTCAACAGTAATTCCTAAAGCTTCATATTGCGCCTCCATAACTGCTTTATTAACCTCTTGATCCCAAACTCTATTCATAGCTTGAGTATTTGTTAATGAGCCTCCAAATTGTCTTTGAGCAGCTTCAACTTTATTCATAAAATCATCTCTTTTAATATCCACACCATTAATGGTTGCGATTACGTTTTGAGATTTGCTTGAGAAATTAGCGCTTCCATCAAAAAGTCCTGATAATACAAAAGAAAATAATGCCATTGCAATTATTATAATTAGGAAAAGTGATCGCTGTCTTATTTTATTTAAAATTGCCATTTGTAAATTAAATTTATGTTACTCATACAGAGTATTTAACAAAATATACCATTACTATCATCGAAAAATAAAAGCTAGAGTAATGATTATTAACTAATATTGATAAAAATATCGTGCGCGAAAATACCATTTTCTGCTTAATTATAAAAGCAGAACACCGGATTAATTATGATATTGTACGATTTTTATTCGTCTTTAAGGATATGAAGTGATACAACGTCTATTTTAGTGTTTGACACTTCTAAAATTGTAAATAAAAAGTTTTCAATTTTTACCTTTTCATTTTGCTCTGGAATTTCTTCAGTACTATTTACGATTAAGCCTCCAAGAGTCTCATAATTTTCATTTTCTGGCAGGTTAAATTTATACGTTTCATTCAAATAATCTACCTCTAAACGTGCAGACAGATTATATTCTGTTTCACTTACTTTTTCTTCTAGCAGTTCTATTGTGTCGTGCTCATCTTCAATTTCGCCAAAAAGCTCTTCAACAATATCTTCAATAGTCATAATTCCTGAAGTACCACCATATTCATCCAATACTACAGATATACTTTTTCGCTTTTTTGTTAGTACATTTAAAACATCTTTTATAAGCATGGTTTCGGGCACAAACTCTACAGGCATTATAATAGACTTTATTGTTGAAGGGTTTTTAAACAAATCAAAAGAGTGTACGTAGCCTAAAATATCGTCTATGGTATCTTTATATACCAATATTTTTGAATATCCTGTTGCTGTAAACAATTCGTTTAACGATTTTATAGAATCATGAATCTCTACAGCGACTAGTTCTGTACGTGGAATCATTACTTCTCTGGATTTTACTTCAGAGAATTCTAATGCATTTTGAAAAATTTGAATTTCACTATCTACCTCATCATCTTCTTCAACCGATTCCATTTGCTCACTAATATAATTACCAAGTTCAACTTTTGTAAACGCTAATTGTATTTGATCTCCATCGGTCTTAAAAAAATGTTTTAGTACTACGTCTGAAATCCAAATTACAAAATCTGATATTACCGAAAACAACATATAAAACACATAAGCTGGAAATGCAAACACCTTGAGTAAAAGATTGGAATATATTTGAAAAAATACTTTTGGTAAAAATTCGGCTGTTATTAAAATGATTAATGTTGATATTACTGTTTGGGTTAGTAAGCTTAAATCTGTGATGAGATAATTTAAAAAATTATTCTCTATTTGTAATTGTAAAAACCATTGCATTAACAATGCTCCCATATAAAATCCATAAATAACTAATGCTATATTGTTTCCTATAAGCATTGTTGCAATAAACTTTGATGGTTTTGCTGTAAGTTTAGTAAGTATTTTGGCTAAAAAACCGCTTTGTTTTTTCTCAATTTCAATATGAATCTTGTTGGAAGACACATAGGCAATCTCCATTCCTGAAAAAAATGCTGAGAATACCAGCGATACAATTATAATTATGACATCAGAGTCCATTATTAAAGTTTACCTCTATCTTGAAAACGCTTTCGATATTTTTTTCTAAAGAAAAACATAAATACTGCCAACGCTGCAAAACCTAAAGATATATATGGGCTTTTAACATTCCAATTAGATATAGCATCATACACAAAAAGCACTGCAAAAACTAAATATGCGTATTGTAAAAACTTAAGTAATTTCATTATTAATCTATTAATTGTTGTTGTAAACTTAGACGTTGTAAAGATACTAATTATTCGTCTATAAAAATGGTGCCTGTAGTTTCTAAAACCTGTGCTTTTGTAAAATCTTTATTGGAATCGAATCCTATGCCATTAATAATTTGAGTTTGAGTTTTAAATATTACAGGCTGGTTAGTAAACATCCATTCTCTTACTTGATCATAGAAAAGTTGTTCAGCAAACAGAGTGTCCTTATTGTGTGTTGATAAAATAACATTACCCTGTAAATCAATCAAATCTGTGTCATCATAAATAATGGCATAATCTGCAATAACATTGCTTTTGTTACCATCATCATCATAGATGGTAAAATCAATACCATCAGGAAATTCAAAAAAACCAAATTCTCTATTAGAAAAGTCTAACATTTTTGGACTCAAAAGATTGGACTTCAATCTACCTGAATCTGTGTATTTTGTGTTTATGTTTTCGGCAATTGTAAGTGGTTCACTCCCTAAAACACCAATATTCTGAACTTCTTTAAAATTGTTTCTACACGAAAAAAATATGGTCACAGTAAAAACTGTGACCATTATATTAACACTATATTTTAAAACTAAGTTCATTACAAACTTGGCACTGTAATACTTCTATTTATCCAACATCCAATTTTAATAACTTCACCTGCTCTACCAGTAGAAAATATTTCGCTTCTGCTAGGCACTTTAGCTTTATAATTAGCTATTGTATTAGCAACTCCCTTTAAACTTGGATCAACTCTTCCTGCTTTTCTAGCCTCTTGAATTGCTAACCAATATACTGCTCTTTTACTAAAGTTATCTTTTCCACAATTTTTAGCACTCTTAGCATACATTTGTGCAATAGCTAGATGTGCCGACCCTAAAGATGGATTTTTTGCCAAGGCTTTTCTGTAATAACTTCTAGCCTGACCATAGCTGCCTTTTTTTCTATACTTACTAGCTAAGCTAGATAACCTTTTTGCTTTATCAAAGCTATCTGTTTCTAAATCTACCGCTTGGTTAAAATACCCAACAGCTTCTTTCCATTTACCTTCTTTCTCTTTTAAGATTCCTAAATAATATGCTGTTGAAGCATTAGGTTCTAAATGGTTTTTTTGTTGTACTATCTTTACAAACAATGGGTCGTCAGTACATCCTTTTGTGTACATTCTATTCATAGCTCTTTGTAGCCAAATACCATCATTTTTAAACTCTTCAAAATCTCTATTGTAAAGCGGAACCAAGTTTTCGCAATTGGCGCGTTCTCCTAATTTGCTATCTACACTACCAACAATTAATTTATATGCTTTTAAATAACTATTATAAAATTTTACTTTTTTAA
>JAADHG010000022.1:0-561 GCA_013151975.1 Chlorobiota bacterium
TTTGTAAGAAGTGAAGGTACTGGGTATTTTGGCTACTACGGAAGGTACAAACGAGACCCTTTTGCTGTGATACTTTCTCATGGTATCGATCCCGTTAATGCTGGCGCACCCATAAATATTAGCTATGGTGCTTCTGCTGGAAAATCCTTCGATTTCAAAAATGGCTCACGATTGAGCTTGTTTGCAACAGCTTCATTTAAAAATAATTATGAATACAGAAATGGTAGGCAAACAGACTTCACCACTGTATTTAAAAAAGTATTTCCTGAAACTGAAGTGTTTGAATACTCAACCACAACAACGGCTATGGCAAATATTAATTTTAGGCTTGATGATGTTAGTAAATTCAAATTCAATTCGCTTTTTATAAGTAACTCATCCGATCAAGTTGGGTATTATGGTATTAATGGTCAAGGCCAAAATAGAGATGCTATTTTAAATACTGATGAAGGCTTTTATCAAATGAATGTGCAATTCAATCAAGATATCATCTTAGTAAATCAATTGATAGGGACACATAAATTTGATGAAACCCTTAAGTTAGATTGGGCTATTGGTTAC
>JAADHG010000022.1:567-4499 GCA_013151975.1 Chlorobiota bacterium
AAGTATTCTCTGACGAACCTGACAGAAAACGAATAAGCTTAGAAAATTACCAATACTCACTAGACAATGACCCATCTACAAATCCAACATTTTACAATAATATTCCTTTTGATAATCAACGTTATTTTCAGAAAATTGAAGATGATGAATTTAACAGCCGCATTAATTTAGCATATACGATTTCGGATGCTTTAAAACTAAATTTTGGGTTTAACGAAAGAAATAAAAAACGTGATTTTGAAAACATTAGATACGGTTACGACATTGTTGATACTGGTTTTCAAATTACTGATATAAATAACTTTAACTCCATTTTTAATGTTGAAAATCTAGCCATTAATGGCAATAACGGTATTTACAGAACTTTTGTGTTTAATGCTATTAATCCGCCTCAAATTGGACAATATAATAGACCTGGTTTATTAGAAAATTCTTATCGAGGAAACCTAGATGTCTACGCCGATTATATAAATGCCGAATTTAATATTTCTGAAAAATTACTCATCGTTCCTGGTGTTAGAGTCGAGTCTTATAAACAGCGTATTGACTATAATGTTATAAACTTACCTAACGACGATCCTGGTTTTAGAGAAACGCAAAGCACGTTCTTTTTACCAAGTTTAAATGTAAAATATACTTTAAAAGAAAATCAAAATTTACGTTTCTCGGCTAGTAAAACCGTTTCTGTTCCCGAATTTAAAGAAATGGCGCCTTATGTTTATGAAGGTGTAACAGAGCGAATCGGCGGAAATCCAGACTTATTAAATAACCCTTCCTTTTCAAAAATTTACAACATAGATGTAAAGTATGAGTGGTTTATTAGCAAAAGTGAATTGTTCTCTATTGGTGGTTTTGGTAAGCAAATCAATGACCCAATAAATTTAGTCATTGCTAATGATGCTACAGGAACACAACGCTATTTTAGAACCGGAGATAAGGCCACTATTTTAGGGGTTGAGCTAGAATTAAGAAAGCAACTAATTACCAATGAAGATGAAGATTCTGAGCTTTCTGCTGGCTTTAATGCCACTTATATGCATACAAAGCAAGACTTAAAAAGTTCTTCCGGATTATATTCTTCAACACTTGACAGAACCGATAAATTACAAGGTGCTTCGCCACTAATTATTAATGCAGATATTAATTATTCGCCAACTTTTGGATCGTTTAAACCTGTTGCCAATCTTGTTTACTCCTATTTCTCCGATCGTATTTCGGCATTAGGTTCTGGGCAACTAGGAAACATCATTGAGAAAAGTGTATCGGCATTAGATCTTATCCTAAAGAGTGAAATAAACGAGCATCTAGAAATAAGTTTTAGTGCAAAAAATATTTTAGATCCTAGTATAAAACGTGTTCGAGAAAACACCTCTTTTGGAGATGTAATTCTATCTGAATATAACCGCGGAATGGATTTAAACTTACAATTTAAATACAAATTTTAAACATAAATAATAACAATAAAATAGAAATTAAATCAAACTCTAAAACAATGAAAAATAATTTATTCTTAGGATTATTTGTTTTCACAATATTCCTTAATTCATGCACAACCGATGGTACAGCAGATATCATTATCAATGACAATAGCATTACCAATAATAATGGTGGTGGTGGAAACAGTGGGTCACAAAGTATCTTCTTGTCTGGAACTTATAATGAAGATTTAACTTTAGATGCTAATAACAACTATAAAGTTAATGGCTCGTTAATTATGGCCGCAGGAACTACACTTACAATTCCTGCAGGTATGACTGTTGAAGCACTTGCTGCTGGATCGGATGTTTATATTGCCATTTCTCAAGGCGCTAAAATTATGGCTAGCGGAACAGCTGATAATCCTATTGTGCTTACATCGGATGCATCTACCCCTCAAGCTGGAGATTGGGGCGGATTAATACTTTTGGGAAGAGCACCAATAAACTCGGTTTCTGGTACAGCAACTTCCACTTCAGAAATTGCTAGTTTACCTTATGGCGGAACTGATGCTGCAGATAACTCTGGAGTAATTCGCTATATGCGTATTGAATATTCAGGAGGAGCAGCTGATGGACAGTCTGAAAATAATGGTTTTTCTTTTTATGGTGTTGGCAATGGTACAACTGTGGAGTATATTCAAGCCTACGAAGGTAAAGATGATGGTGTAGAATTTTTTGGAGGAACAGTTAATGTAAATTATATTTCTATTATTAATGCACAAGATGATTCTATTGACTGGACCGAAGGCTATTCGGGCACAATTACTGATGCTTATGTAAAACATGGAGATATACATGATAAAGGAGTAGAAGCTGATGGCTTTAACACCGATATTGGAAACAACTCAAATCCAGTGTTCTTTTCTAAACCTACTATAAACAACTTAATAATTATAGGTTTAGGATCTACAACAGGAGGTGAAGCTGTAAGATTAAGAGCAGGAACACAAGGGGTTTTTAATAATTTGATTATTGAAGGGTTTGAAAAAGGATTTAAGCTTGTTGGCGATCAAGGAAATAGTCCTACTGGAACTGGTGTGTTAAGTAACGATTTACATGTAACCGATATAACCTTTACGGATATCACGGTAAAAATGACAAACAATACTGGCGAAACATTTACTGAAACAGATTTTATTGCTGGTGACGGGAATGGAACTGGTACCGATTATGCTACTTGGGGAGCAAATTGGACCATAGGAAATAACTAAACCCGAAAGAAATAAAAAAAAAGCATCCTGAGTAAGGATGCTTTTTTTTTGCTTAAAAACACTTAATTGCTAATAGCTATCGTGCTTTTATTTTTCCATTCAACTACGCTTGCAACAGCATTGTTATTATAATCTACTTCTTTTAAAGTGGTGTCATTCCAATAAAACCACTTGCCGACTTTTTTCCCATTATCATAATTCGCAGAAACTAACTTCTTGCCTTGTGTATTAAAACTTAACCATTCACCCTGTAACTTTCCATCTAAAGTATAAGTACCTGTTTGACTTACAACTCCATTGTCATGATAATACGTTACATCAATTAAATTTGTGGTTTTATTAAGTTTTAAATCTCTCTTTTGCTGCGCAAAAGAAGACACACTAATTAAAAAGACAAGTAAAAAAATGGTGTTCTTCATAATTATTGGGATTTAAAATTATTTAATATTGCTAATATAAAGATTAATTAACATTAAATCAACACGGGCTTAACATTAAGTTAACATTAAAATTTTAACACCCTCATTAATAACATTTTATGTTATTTGCTAAATAATAAAAAAGTTTAATATTTAATTAATATTAGCATTACACTAACATCATTTTAGAATTAGATATTAGCAATGTCTTAAGACAAAATGTTTAGTATTTCATATAATCTATTAGTTTTTGTCGACTACATTATCATGAATTCTAAGGACTGCCTTTGGCCAAGGCGGTCTTTTTTTTAAGTTATCCTAAGCATAATATTTTGGAAACATTAAATTAACATTGGTTTTAGTTATTTGCAGCGACAGAAACTAATACTAAATGAAATTTAAACTACCGCTTACAGCATTAGCTCTTTTTACCCTTGTATTAATAAACGCTCAAGAAACAGCTGCTCCTAAATTTGGGAAGGGGTTATTTAATCTTGTAGGTCAAGATAGTTCTTGGACTATGAAAATTGGGGCAAGAATGCAATTTTTAACTATTGCAAATTGGGAAGATGGAACAACCAATGAATCTAACTTTTTAGTACGTAGAGCACGATTAAAATTTGACGGTTACGCATTTACCCCTAAGCTTAAATACAAATTAGAATTAGGATTGTCTAATAGAGATATCTCAGGAGCTTCAAAGTTTACAAGTAATGCTCCAAGATATATTTTAGATGCTGTAATTAAATGGAACTTTTATGAGAATTTCGAACTGTGGTTTGGACAAACAAAACTTCCAGGAAATAGAGAACGTGTAATATCAT
>JAADHG010000285.1 GCA_013151975.1 Chlorobiota bacterium
TATTAGCATTAAACAACTAAATTCATCAAAAAATCTCCAAGAAATACATTCTTGGAGATTTAAATATTATTATAAATATTTTAAATTATTCTCTTAACAACCCTGAAATCTAACCTATTCCCAATCTGGCATAATTGCATTATTAAACAACTCTGATCTATCAAAAAAATTAGTGGTATTGTTAGAATCTCTATTTACTCTTTGAGTAAAAATATTTTTTTGGGAAATATCATCGTTCGAAGTGTTTACAAAAATAATTTCTGCTTCGTTTGGCGAAAACCTTGGGTCTAAATCATTTGTGCCACTAATCTTATCCTCTGAAATATCTAATGTAGTATTAGTGTCAAAATAATAAATGAACATTTTATTATTTAATTGTCTATACGCTGAACTTTCAAATTCAGAGACATCATATGTGTAAAGTAGCATTTTGCCGTCAACAGATAAATTTAATCCACCTGCAGCACCATTTACCCCAGTTAAAATTGTGGTTATTATGTTGCCATTGATATCAATAGTATAAATAGAAATAGCATAACCATTAGAATCATTGGTTTTAAGTGCTATTGTGTTTTCATCACTACTCCAATCGCATTCAGAAATAAAACTGCCATCTGGAGTTTGATAAACTAAACGCAATCCGCTTCCATCTTCATTAATCTCATATAATTTATCAAAATGAGGATAGATTAATTTGGAACCATTTGATGACCAAGAAAAATCCAGTTCAGACTGTTTAAAACCGTCTAAAGAAACTGTAGTAACTTTAAAGATGTTTGAGCCGTCTGGATTCATTGTAAATAATTGTGTTTCAAAATTTTCGATACTTAAAAATGCAATAGTATTAGTGGTTAAATTTTTACGTGGTCTCCAACTATTTTGAGTATTAGAAGTTAAGGCAATTTCATTACCAGATTCGTCTGAAGAATATATAACATTATTGCCGCTTTCTTGTTTAACAAATAAGAACCTATTTCCTGTAGTCTCTAAAGTTTCAAATGAGCTTGTGGAACTCCAAACCTCATCATTTATATTATCTGTCGCACTTACTTCCCAAAAATATTTAGTTCCAAGTGTTAAATTTGATACCACATAGGTTGTATCTAAGATATCTTCTACAAGCAATATATCATTATTTACACTATTCTTAACTCTAATTTTATAGGTTAATTCATCAGTATCAGGATCTGAGGCGCTCCAAATTAATTCAACTGCTAAGTCAATATTTGTAGAATTATCTTCAGGCGCAATCAATACAGGTGCAGTTGGAGGCTTATTCCCTGATGTTTCATTAAGCAGTTCAAATACAACATTTATTTCTAAGCCACGTGTTACAGTTGCTGGCTGAAAGTTTGTCAGAAATTCATCTTTTGTTGCACTTACTGAGTAGTCGCCAATTTCAACTTCTACATATCTAAAATATCCATCAACATCAGTAAAAACTGTATTATTGGTAGGAGTTAATACTATTTTAGCATTTTCTATTGGGTTAAAATTATCAGCCTCAACCACGCGTCCTGTAATTATTCCTACTCCTAAAAAATCAACAGTATCTTCACTACAATTTGTAATAGAAATTAATATAAATAGAAATAATAATTGTTTTAAAAATTTCATGTGTTTCTGTTTTGACTTATATTGTTACTTTCCCTTTCCAAAATAAAAATTGAGACCTACTCCAAATCTCCAAAAATAATCATCTCGTTTACCCTGAACTAAACCATCTAACTCATCTGTGAATGTTATATTTTGTTCGCCATAAACACTTATACCTAAAAATTTGAAAGGGAAAAACTCTATACCTGCTCCAAATTGAGTTTTAAAATATGTTTCATTTACATATGAATCATCTGTAATATATCCTGCTCCACCATATAAATATGGCGAAATATTATCATAGGGAAGAAACATATATTCCATATTCCCATCAAAAGTTATAAATCTCTGTTTTGAATCGTCAATCATCCTATCAAATTCCATAATACCGGCTCCGAATCTTATACTAAAATGTGGATCATTAAATATATGCTTATAGTTAAATTTAAAATTGTAAGCAACATTTTCATCAGCGTAGTCTCCTTTCATTTGAGCTCCACCGGCAACTAAACCTATAGAGCTTCTACTTCTTCTATCTTTAAATTCTCTATTATACAGCTTAATTTTATCTGCTTCTTCTACTTGTTTTGCATATTCATTAGCAATGCGTTCAACAACTTTTTCTCCTCCTTGAGGTCTCCACAAACCATCAATTATTCCTTCAGTTATTAAATTTTCCACAGCCATGTCTATTGCTTCTTTTACAGCTAATTGCTTGGGTTCATTTTGAGTCATCCCAACTTCAACTTCGAGTAGTCTTTTTACATCAACAAATTTAAAAACACTAGCCGAAATCGCTTGTGATAAAATTGTTTTTGATATATATACTGTTTTTAAAATCTTACCGCTAGAAGTAGAAACAGCACGTAGGTATATAGTAATTCTATCTTCTCTATACTTGCTAGATGCTCCTATGCCAAAATATCGAGCACCAACACCTCCTGTTAATGTATTAGTATCGTAAGAAATGATACCTCCTTCTAAAATTATACCTGCAAATAATAACGGAGGCAATATTGAAACTTCATTACTATTTTGGTCTTGAGAATCGTATTGCTTTCTTGTAGACCTAATTATTTGCCGTTCATTCAGTAGATTACTAATGTTTTCTCTTTCAATTGGCGTAAACCATTTTGAATCTTCTAATGATTTTAGCAAAATTGATGTTGCCCCTTGTGTTACCGCTGTACTCCAACTAGTCCCATTTTCTATTAGCTTGTATTGCCCTGTTTGATCTCTAAACTTGTAAACGCCAACTACTATAGGCTCCTCGGGAAGCACACCTCTTAATATATGGTTTTTAGGAGTCGTATTTTCGCCAATTCGAGCTTCTTCTTTTTCAAAGGGCACTTTTAATCTAGCTCCACAACCTGTTAGTATTAACAGAAATACTGAAAAAACTAAAAAAAATTTTACCATGTTAATTCGGGATTATTATTTGTGTTTGGTCTCCTGTTTTTGTGTCTAATATATTAATCAATAACCCATCTGAAGTTTGAGATATATCTAAGACTAAGCTTCCAAACATAAAAGTACCCGGTTGCAAAGCACCATCACCAAATTGTTCTCTAAATAAATCACTAGTTATTTGATTTAATAATTGTCTGTTTAAACTTTTAGTGAAATTGTCTAATTCAGATTCGTTACCAAATGAAAAATCTATACTTTTTTCAAAAGTATTTTGGGCAGTTGCCGAACTCAATAACCATTGATAATTAAAGGTATCACCTCCAAAAGCAGGATTGATAGGTTTATAAACCATCTCTTGAGCACTAGTAAATAAAGGAATAATTAGTAGAAAAGCAATAAGGCTTGTTCTTAGAAGTTTCATATTTTTAAATTTTAGAATGGTGTTAATACTTTTTTTCATATGTAGTTCTATTTTTGCTATAATTAGCAATTAATTTTAAAGTATATTCCGCCGTATTATTCAATAATTCATCATCAGGTTTGGCTTGAAATTCAAAAATTTTGTCCCCTTCAATTTCAATTGATATTATACTACCTCTACCTATAAATGGCTTTTCATTTACATTAATTACAAAAGAATATTTGACATCACTTCTATTATATTTCTGATAAAAAAAGTCATAAAAATCTTTACCAATTTTTGTTTTTACATTTTCAACTACTAATCCAGTAATTTCAATATCAACTTCGTTGATAAAATTGGTTTTTAATATTTCATTAATCTCATTAATACTTACCGAATCTTGAGCAATTACGTTGCTTTGATCCTTAATAAAAAGGTAGACTTTAAGCACTTGATCCTTTTCAATATTTATTCTTAAAGATGAAATATTAAAAACCAATT
>JAADHG010000170.1 GCA_013151975.1 Chlorobiota bacterium
TAATTCTATTATTGACCTTGCAAACATTGATGCGGATAATAATTTAGAGTTTGTTACCAAAGGCGAGTCTAATTCCATCATTGTATATCAAAAAAATTAGTGCGAGATATTTAATATTTTATCGTTTAATTTTGTAATTTTGGAGCTTCTTAATAGCTAAATTCGTCAAATTTTACTTTTGGCAAGACCTCATCTACTACACATAACCTGTTTTTGTCAAATTAACCTTTGATAGAAACATATAACAAATCTGAATTATTTAAAAACACATATCGATAACCAAATCGAGTGTCCTATCTATCATAGCGCCAAAGCAGTTTTGCTTTGGCGTTTTTTGTAGCATGACTACGTATGGTTACGTATATATTTTAACTTAAAAAAACACTACTTTCGTTTAACTGTCGATAAACAAACATTGAAACGTTTTTTTATCTTAACATTATGTACAATTCTGAAAAATGGAAAACATTCTACGAGAGCCAATTGCTGATTACTTAAAAGAAGAATCAAAAGAGTTCGGAGGAAACGAACTTGCTAATAAATTTAGACACAATTTCCCTGAAGAAATAGAAAATCTATTAATTGATAAAACTAGATACAAAACAATTGGATCACCTGGAAAAGGGAATTGGACAGATTGCCCTTGGATTGCAATTTTAGACACTTTGATTACTGAATCCCCTCAAAAAGGTTATTATCCAGTATTCCTTTTTAAATCTGATATGTCTGGAGTTTATTTATCACTAAATCAGGGTGTAACTGATGTAATTGAAAATTACAAAAGAGACGCCAAAGATGTTCTTAAATTAAGAGCTGAAGATTTTAGAGCCAGACTTAAATTTGATAGCTCTAAATTTCTGACAAAAATTGATTTAAATTCTAAAACTAGAAATGCTAAACATTATCAAGCTGGAAATATAATTGCAAAATACTATTCTAATGACAATCTTCCTGGATCAAACGAATTGAAATCTGATATTAAACAGTTTTTAGAATATTATGAAAACTTAGCATATTCTGACAGTTCATTTAGCGACCATACAGAAAACAATCATTTTGAAACCAAGCAAATAAGACTTCATTGGAGAATTGAAAGAAATTCAGGACTTTCTAAAAAGGTAAAAAAAAAGAAAGGATATGAGTGCGAAGCTTGTAAAATGAACTTCGTTGATAAATATGGAGAATTAGGTGCGAAATATATTGAAGCACATCATTTAAAGCCAATCTCTGAGTTAGGCATAGGTAAGTTTAAGGTTGATTTAGAAAATGACTTTGCTGTACTTTGTAGTAACTGTCATAGTATGATTCATAAATTAAATGATCCAAGTGATTTAAAAAAACTAAAAGAAATTATTAAGAACTGTAAATAACACAGACTATAATCCAATGCTTTTTAGTTCTTTAATTGAAGCTTTGTTTAATTCTGATTCCTACTTATCCTTTTTATTCGCTGCTTTATTCCCAAAATAAAGTGCAACAAAAATGGCTACTGCTATAGCAACCCACATACCTATATTCATAATGAAAGTATTTTAGTTTCTAATTCTGCCTCAAAAAGCATAGCAAAATGTTTTAACAATTTTTCTTTTTTTACTTCGGCTTCATTCACTTCTTTTTTACCAAGCTCAACATTTAAAGAGGTTACTGCCTTACCACGAATACCGCAGGGTATAATGTTATCAAAATAACCCAAATTGGCATTTACATTTAGTGCAAAACCATGCATGGTTACCCAACGACTTGCACGTACACCCAAAGCACAAATTTTACGCACAAACGGTGTATCAACATCTAACCACACTCCCGTTTCGCCTTTACTACGTTCGGCTTTTAAACCATATTCAGCAAGGGTTAGAATAATCATTTCTTCAAGTAAGCGCAAGTACTTATGTATGTCAGTAAAAAAATTATCTAAATCTAAAATAGGATAACCTACAATTTGTCCAGGACCATGATAAGTAATGTCGCCACCACGATTTATCTTATAAAACGTCGCTCCTTTTTGGGTAAGTTGTTCCTCGTTTAATAATAGGTTGGACATATCGCCACTTTTCCCTAAAGTATAAACATGTGGATGCTCTACAAACAGAAAATAATTATTGGTTGCACTATGGCTTTGGTCTTTTCTATTTTTAATTTTAGTCTCTACAATGGCTTTAAATAATTGCTCTTGGTAATCCCAAGTTTGCTTATAATCTTTAAGTCCTAGATCTTGTATTTGTACCGTCTTATTCAAAGCTTCTAGTCTTCTAATACCACTTCTAAATTTAATGCTTCTGGATTTTTTAAATACTCCATAAATCCAAACTCTAATGTAAGGCTTTTACGATCGCTACTAAACATTACATTATCATTAGAGACCGATTTAATTTTCTTCGGGAAATGATAGTTCAATTTATACTTAGACGTATTAAACACCATGGACATATCTCCAAGGCTATCTAACATTTGTTTGTATGATGCTTCATCTTTAACCGTTGCTGTTCTTATAAATACATTGTTAGAAAATGAATATGCTATATCTGTATATCCTCCATTTCCAAATGTCGAAAAAGGATTGTTATTATTTGCTGCGCCAATACCTTTTTTGTTTTGTAATTTGGCCGCATTGTTTAAAGCAGCAAACATATCTTGAAGTTCTGTAACATTTATAAAATCGGTAACCATATCAATTTTCATCTCTTTAGTTTCTGGATCCATAAGCATGTGAAGCTTAAAATTTTCTAGCGCTTTTAATTTTTCTTGTTCATCCTTAGGTAGTTGAGAGATGCTGTCTTTCTTTTCTTTTAAAAATTCTTTAAATGATAAATAAAATTGTAGAATCCATTTTCTTTTCACCGTCCTTGGCCATTTTGTCTCCTGCCATCTGCATTATTTCAGAAGCATCAAAACTAAATTCCATTTTACCAGATCCATCTTCGTTAATGTAAATATTTTCGGAAAACTGACAACTAGAAAAAGATATCATTATTAAGCCTAAGGCTAAAACATAAATTTTTTTCATTCTATATTTTTTGAAGTTTATGAATCCTCAAAGATATCAATTCTGCTTATCAAATAAACTAGTAATAATAAAATGTTAATACTTAAAATTATCTATCAGGATTATTCAAAATAACAAGTGCAGCAATAACTCCAGGAACCCATCCACAAAGCCATAATAAGAAGACAATAAATATAGAACCACAACCTTTATCTAATACAGAAAGTGGCGGAAAAAAAATGGCAAGTAAAACTCTCCAAATACTCATAAATGGTTGATTTATTTTTAATTGATGATTAAATATGTGACGTTAATAACGCTTGTTTGTTACAAAACAATATCAAATATGCACAAAAATCGTAAATTAAAAATATTAAAATCGCAAATCAAATGATTATCTTTGTGCGTTTAAATTCAATTTATAGACAAAAAATATGTCGCAATTATCAGAACAAGAATTAGTACGCCGCGAAAAACTAAGTAAATTACGTGCTTTAGGTATCAACCCATATCCAGCAAATTTGTATCCTGTAAATCATTTATCGAAACAGATAAAGGAGCATTTTACCGAAGGAAAAAAGGTTATTATTGCTGGCAGATTAATGTCTCGTCGTATTCAAGGTAAAGCTTCTTTTGCCGAACTACAAGATAGCGAAGGACGTATACAAGTGTATTTTAATCGCGACGAAATTTGTCAAGGCGACGACAAAACACTTTACAACGATGTCTATAAAAAACTATTAGATATTGGCGATTTTATTGGTATTGAAGGTGAATTGTTCACCACACAAGTAGGCGAAAAAAGTGTACGTGTACACCACTTTACCTTATTGAGCAAAGCATTAAAACCATTACCTCTACCAAAAACAGATGCCGAAGGCAATACTTTTGATGAGTTTAACGACCCAGAAATGCGTTACCGCCAACGTTATGCAGATTTAGTGGTAAACCCTCATGTAAAAGATGTGTTTATAAAACGCTCAAAACTGTTTGCAGCAATGCGAAGTTTCTTTAATGAAGCTGGTTATTTTGAAGTTGAAACACCTATCCTTCAACCCATTCCTGGAGGCGCAGCAGCTCGACCTTTTATTACACATCACAATAGTTTAGATGTGCCAATGTATATGCGAATTGCCTGTGAGTTGTACCTTAAAAAGGTACTCATTGGTGGTTTTGATGGCGTTTATGAGTTTGCCAAAACCTTTAGAAACGAAGGTATGGACAGAACGCATAACCCAGAGTTTACCATGATGGAAATTTATGTTGCTTACAAGGATTATAATTGGATGATGGTATTTGTAGAAAAACTTTTAGAACATTGTGCCCTAGCTGTAAACGGAACTACGAAAGCTACTTTTGGAGAACACAACATCGATTTTAAAGCGCCTTATGCTCGTGTTACAATGACCGATTCTATAAAGCATTTTACAGGATTTGATATTACAGGAAAAACGGAAGACGAAATTCGTGAAGCTGCAAAATCAATGGGGATTGAAGTGGACGATACCATGGGAAAAGGAAAGCTTATTGATGAAATTTTTGGTGAAAAATGCGAAAGTAACTATATCAATCCAACTTACATTATAGATTATCCAAAAGAAATGAGCCCTCTGTGTAAAGAACATCGTGATAATCCTGAATTAACTGAGCGATTTGAACTTATGATATGTGGCAAAGAAATTGCTAATGCCTATTCTGAACTTAACGACCCAATAGACCAACGCGAGCGTTTTGAACATCAATTAAAACTCGCAGCAAAAGGAGATGATGAAGCTACAGAATTTATAGATCATGATTTTTTACGTGCTTTAGAATATGGTATGCCTCCAACTTCTGGTTTAGGAATTGGAATGGATCGCTTAATTATGTTTTTAACTAACAACCAAAGTATTCAAGAAGTGATTTTATTTCCTCAAATGCGACCAGAAAAGAAAGCTGTTGCTATTAGTGATGAAGCAAAAGCAGTTTTAGAAACATTAAAAAAAGCAAAAAATATTCCTTTAAGCGACTTAAAAACTCAAAGTGGCTTATCTAATAAAAAGTGGGATAAAACCATAAAAGAACTGACTAAAAACAAGTTAGCTAAAGTTACAAAAACCGATGATGCTTTGGTTGTAGAGTTACAAGAATAAATTAATTTGTCATGCTGAACTTTTACACTGAGCTTGTCGAAGTGTGTTTCAGTATCTCATAATAAAACTAAAGGATTTACGTAACTGTAAATCTTTTGGATGCTGAACTTGTCGAAGTATTGGTTGCATATTCTAGCAGATGCTAGCACATTTGTTGTCACGGATTCGTCACTCAAAGATATTTGGCCGTAGTATTCAGTAATAAATTTATACTAAACGTACGTAACATTACGTGTTTTTTGAACGAAACAATTACTTATATTTGAAAGTGTGTCTATAATAGAGATATGTACACCGTTGGTGTACATATTCACATGTTAGCCTTCATTAAAAACCGTATCGATAAATGATAAAATTCTTTAGAAAAATCCGCTATGACCTTATGGAGAAAAATAAAACTGGAAAGTATTTAAAATATGCCATTGGTGAAATTGTACTTGTGGTTATTGGTATTTTGATTGCGTTATCAATTAATAATTGGAATGAGCAGACTAAAATTGAAGCAAAGATAGATGCTATTTTTAAAAATGTTCTGGAAGAATTGAGTAAGAATATTGATAACTCTAATAACTTGATCAAATTTTATCAAACTAAGGACACAATTTTCAATTTAGTATTAAATGATAAACTAACCTATAATGATTATGCAAATCCTAAAATAGAAGGAATATTTAATACTATAACCTTATATGGCACTGTTACATTAAACAGAAATGCCTATGATAATTTGGTATTGAACATGGACGAGATTAGTATTAAATATAATGATATTGTTAGTGAACTAAACGTATTGCACACAGTTAATAAAAACATAGTGGATGATTTTAGTGAATTAATAAAGAATATGGTAAACAACAATCTCTTAGAACAGTCTGAAAAATTCGAGTGGTATTCTTTTCAAGGTCCACCAAATAAGAATGAAGGTTTCATAAATTATATGTTGACGAATTATACATACAAAAATAAAGTTAAAGATTTTCAAACTTCTGGCATTGGAAATCATTTAAGACATACTCTCAAATACAGGGAAAAGGCCGTAAACATATATCAAAATCTGGCTACATTAATAGACGAACCAACAGTCGATGATAGTTTTCTGTTAGATTCAGACCTTGTGAAAAATTGGTTAGGAGATTGGGAAACAGAACAATTTCCTGATGAAGTTGTTGCTTTTTACGTAGAAGAAAATCAATTATATATAAAGTTTAATACAAACAGCAATGAGGAGACGAATTTATATCTTCTATCAAAAAATAAAGCAGTAGATGTAAATGGGAATTATTTGTCATTAACAAAAGAAAATGAAGAATATGTTTTTAAAGTAGCAGGAATGGAGTACAGAAAAGTTAAAAAATAACGAAAGGCTAACAACGTGTATAAATCATTGGGCAATAAGTGATCAACCCGAAATAAGTGCATATAAATAAACTGAGTGATAAAACGAAAAGAAGTACTTTTAAATGCCCAACGCTTCATACACAAACCGATG
>JAADHG010000283.1 GCA_013151975.1 Chlorobiota bacterium
TTTTAAGAGAAAGTTTGATAAAACTGGAACTAAGAGATCTTTACAAACACGTAAGCAGTTTAATAAACCTTCAGTCGTACGTAGAGCTCAAATTCAAAAAGCACAATACATACAGCGATTAAGAGATGCAGAAGAAATCTAGAAAGCTGTAACCAAATACATTAAGATCCCACAATTATATTGTGGGATTTTTTTTATTCCCAAATGTGTTAACCAATTAAAGTTTTGTATTTTTATAATAAGTTAGTAATAAATATGTCCTTCAAAACTTTTATCGATTACCTTTCACTCGAAAAGAAATATTCAAAGCATACAGTACATGCATACCGAAGAGACTTGGAAACCTTTCAGGAGTTTAATAAGGAGAGATTTGCAGATAATAATATAGACAAGGTTAACTATTCTCAAATAAGAAGCTGGATTATACATTTGGTTGATTCTGGAATATCAAACAGAAGTATTAACAGAAAAACATCATCGCTAAATTCCTATTATAAGTTTCTATTAAAAGTGGAGATGATAAAAGTAAATCCATTAGCAAAGCACAAAGCATTAAAAACAAGTAAAAAAATCCAAATACCGTTTTCAGAAAAAGAAGTTAGTACGGTTTTAGAAGACTTTAATTTTGATGATTCTTTTGGAGGCATTCGAGACAAACTAATAATAGAATTGTTCTACTCAACAGGAATACGACGTATAGAACTAGTACAGCTTAAATTAAAAGATGTCGATGTTTCTAATAAAACACTTAAAGTTTTAGGTAAAAGAAATAAGGAACGTTTTTTACCGTTATTAGATTCAGTATTGAGGGCATTAGAAACATATATAAGAAAGAGAAATACGTTGGAAAAAATAAATGACACAGACATTTTATTTTTAACTAAAAAAGGAGATAAAATATATGAAACCCTTGTGTATAGAATTATAAATGATTATTTTAGTAAAGTATCAACAAAAGTAAAAAAGAGTCCACATATATTAAGGCACTCATTTGCTACTCATTTACTTAATCAAGGTGCCGATTTAAATGCTGTAAAAGAATTGCTTGGGCATTCCAGTTTAGCCGCAACACAAGTTTATACTCACAATAGTATAGCTGAACTAAAAAAGGTATATGCAAAGTCACACCCAAGGAATAAATAATTACATACAAATATTGTCTAACCAAAACGTAGAAAGATGAAAGTACACACTCAATCCGTTAACTTTAATGCAGACCAAAAACTATTAGATTTTATTCAAAGACGAATGAATAAGTTAGATGTATATTATGACAAGGTTATTAAATCAGATATATATTTAAAAGTAGAAAACACAAGTGGTAAAGAAAATAAAATATTTGAAGCAACAGTAAGCGTTCCTGGAGATAGCCTTGTTGTAAAAAAGGTTTGTAAAACTTTTGAAGAAGGAGTAGATTCAGCCGTAAATTCTTTAGAAAGACAATTAAAAAAACGCAAAGAAAAATTAAGAGCACATTTATAGAGAAAATTTCTTAAAAAATGTTTTGATTAAAAAAATAAATATCTACATTTGCAGTCCGTTAGAAATAGCGGACTTTTTGTTGCGCAAAAAACAACAAAAAAGCCGATGTAGCTCAGCTGGCTAGAGCAGCTGATTTGTAATCAGCAGGTCGTGGGTTCGAGTCCCTCCATCGGCTCATTAGAAAAAATGAAACACGCAAAAGGGAATTAATGTTTTTGCTGAAAAGTAAGAGTGTTAATTTGGGACGAGAAGTTTATCCTGAGCGTAGTCGAAGGGAGTCTCTCCATCGACACAAGTTCTTTAAAAGAGTGATTAAAAATATTGGGGAGATACTCAAGCGGCCAACGAGGACAGACTGTAAATCTGTTGGTTTTACCTTCGCAGGTTCGAATCCTGCTCTCCCCACATTTTATATTACTAAGGATTTTTAAAAATTAATGCGGGAGTAGCTCAGTTGGTAGAGCGTCAGCCTTCCAAGCTGAATGTCGCCGGTTCGAACCCGGTCTCCCGCTCTAATTTTTCGCCGGTGTAGCTCAGGGGTAGAGCGTTTCCTTGGTAAGGAAGAGGTCACGGGTTCAAATCCCGTCATTGGCTCTTTTTAAGGCAGTAAAATAGAACACTAATATTATTATATAACTAAGATTAAATTTTAAATCATGGCAAAAGAACATTTCGATCGTTCCAAACCGCACTTAAATATAGGTACAATTGGACATGTAGATCACGGTAAAACAACTTTAACTGCTGCTATTACTACGGTATTAGCAAAAGCAGGGTTATCTGAAATGAGAAGTTTCGATTCAATCGATAACGCTCCTGAAGAAAAAGAAAGAGGTATTACAATTAATACTTCACACGTAGAGTATTCTACGGCTAATCGTCACTATGCACACGTAGATTGTCCAGGTCACGCGGATTACGTTAAGAACATGGTAACTGGTGCTGCACAAATGGATGGAGCTATTTTAGTAGTTGCTGCTACAGATGGTCCAATGCCACAAACTCGTGAGCATATCTTATTAGGACGCCAAGTTGGTATTCCTCGTATGGTTGTGTTTATGAATAAAGTAGACATGGTTGACGATGATGAGTTATTAGAACTTGTTGAAATGGAAATTAGAGATTTATTAAATTTCTATGAATATGATGGCGATAATGGTCCTGTAATTGCTGGTTCAGCTTTAGGTGGATTGAATGGTGATGCTAAATGGGTAGATTCTATTATGGAATTAATGGATGCCGTTGATAGCTGGATTGAATTACCTAAACGTGATGTTGAAAAAGATTTCTTAATGCCAATTGAAGATGTATTCTCAATTACTGGACGTGGTACTGTTGCAACAGGTCGTATTGAAACTGGTGTTGCAAATACAGGAGATTCTGTAGACATTATTGGTATGGGAGCCGAAAAATTAACATCTACTGTAACTGGAGTTGAAATGTTTCGTAAAATATTAGATAGAGGTGAAGCTGGTGATAATGTTGGTATCTTATTAAGAGGTATTGAAAAAACAGATATTAAAAGAGGAATGGTAATCTGTAAACCAGGTTCTGTAACTCCTCATGCTAAGTTTAAAGCTGAAGTTTATATCCTTAAAAAAGAAGAAGGTGGACGTCATACTCCATTCCATAATAACTATCGTCCACAGTTCTACGTTCGTACAACTGACGTAACTGGTAATATTAATTTACCTGATGGAGTAGAGATGGTTATGCCTGGAGATAACTTAACTATCACTGTTGATTTACACCAAGCAATTGCAATGAGCGTTGGTTTACGTTTTGCAATTCGTGAAGGTGGTAGAACAGTTGGTGCTGGTCAAGTAACTGAGATTTTAGACTAAAATAAGTTTAATAAATATAAGTAAAGGTGTTCTGATTTTTCAGGATGCCTTGACTTATTATTTACGGGTTTAGCTCAGTTGGTAGAGCACTGGTCTCCAAAACCAGGTGTCGGGAGTTCGAGTCTCTCAACCCGTGCTTTAATTAAGAAAGGCTAGTATTTAAAGCTACTTTTCTAAAAATTATAAAAAACGGGGAGAGAAGTCTTTCCCGAGCGTAGTCGAAGGGAGTCTCTCAATAAGTTTATATTGAGCGTAGTCGAAGTGTACAAATAATAAAACAAAAGAAGGAATGATAAATTATATAAAAGAATCTTTTGGAGAACTGAAAAACAATGTAAGTTGGACGCCTTGGGCAGAAGCACAAAGTTTAACCGTTTTGGTTGCTGTGTTTTCTATTATTTTTTCTTTAGCTATTTGGGGAGTAGATACCGTATTTAGTAAGGTTGTTGAGGCATATTTTAGTTGGATAGCATAAAACATTTAATAATGTCAGAGAATAGTGTTGAAAAAAAATGGTATGTTGTTAGAGCTGTAAGTGGTCAGGAAAACAAAATTAAAACCTATATAGAAAATGAAATTTCTAGATTAGGCTTAGGCGATTTTGTCGATCAAGTTTTAGTGCCTACTGAAAAAGTGATTCAAATACGCAACGGAAAAAAAGTACATAAAGAAAAGGTTTATTTTCCAGGTTATATAATGATTCAAGCTAATTTGAGCGGAGAAATTCCTCATATTATTAAGTCTATTACAAATGTAATTGGCTTTTTAGGCGAAACAAAAGGTGGAGATCCAGTGCCTTTAAGACAATCTGAAGTAAACAGAATGTTAGGTAAGGTTGATGAATTATCTGTTGATGCAGATGCAAATGTCGCTATTCCTTTCACAAAAGGAGAAACTGTAAAAGTTATTGATGGACCATTTAATGGTTTTGATGGGACTATTGAAAATATAAACGAAGAAAAGCGTAAGCTAGAAGTAATGGTTAAGATATTTGGTAGAAAGACACCATTAGAGTTAAGCTTTATGCAAGTAGAGAAAGTATAATAATTGTTACATATATATAGATACATTTTTAAAGCTTCCAATTTTTAAAAATATATCAAACTAAATTATTAAAAATGGCAAAAGAGTTAAGTAAAGTAGTTAAACTACAAGTTAGGGGAGGTGCAGCGAATCCGTCGCCACCGGTTGGACCCGCTTTAGGTGCCGCTGGAGTTAATATCATGGAGTTCTGTAAGCAGTTTAATGCAAGAACCCAAGATAAATCTGGTAAAATATTACCAGTTGTGATTTCTGTTTACAAAGATAAATCTTTTGATTTTGTAATCAAGACACCACCTGCAGCTGTACAATTATTGGAAGCGGCCAAAACAAAAAAAGGTTCGGGAGAACCAAATAGAAAGAAAGTAGCTAAAGTTTCTTGGGATCAAGTTAGAACCATAGCCGAAGATAAAATGGTAGATTTAAATGCATTTACTGTAGATTCTGCTATGAAAATGGTAGCAGGTACAGCACGTTCTATGGGGATTACTATTAGAGGAGGACAAGCACCTAACTAGTCTAAAAATTTTTGAAATGGCAAGATTAACAAGAAAACAAAAAGAAGCAGTAGCTAAAATCGATAAGAATAAATTATATAGCCTTGAAGAGGCATCGAAATTAGTGAAGGAAGTTACAAACACAAAGTTTGATGCTTCAGTAGATTTGGCTGTGCGCTTAGGTGTAGATCCTAGAAAAGCAAACCAAATGGTAAGAGGTGTAGTTTCACTTCCACATGGTACAGGTAAAGATGTAAAAGTATTAGCATTAGTAACTCCAGATAAAGAGGCTGAAGCTAAAGAAGCTGGTGCAGATTATGTAGGTTTAGACGAATACCTTGATAAAATTAAAGGTGGTTGGACAGACGTTGACGTAATTATTACCATGCCAAGTGTAATGGGAAAATTAGGGCCTTTAGGAAGAGTATTAGGACCAAGAGGCTTAATGCCTAATCCTAAAACAGGAACAGTTACTATGGATGTAGCAAAAGCTGTTAGTGAAGTAAAAGCAGGTAAAATTGACTTTAAAGTTGATAAAACTGGAATCGTTCATGCTGCAATTGGAAAAGCATCATTTAGTGCTGATAAAATCCATGATAATGCAAATGAATTATTACAAACACTAATGAAGTTGAAGCCAACTTCATCTAAAGGTATTTATGTAAAAAGCATTTACATGTCAAGTACTATGAGTCCTAGTGTTGCAATAGATCCAAAAATATAATTAGTAGTTAAAGATTTTATTATGACTAGAGAAGAAAAATCACAAGTAATTGAAGAGTTAACTGCTCAATTAACAGAGAATTCAAATATCTATTTAACAGATATTTCAGGATTAAATGCAGGTGCTACTTCAAATTTACGTCGTGCTTGTTTTAAAGCAAACGTAAGGTTAGCAGTTGTTAAAAACACTTTGCTTGAAAAAGCAATGGAAGCATCAGATAGAGAATTTGGAGAGTTACCTTCTACATTAAAAGGAAATACTTCAGTAATGTATTCAGAGACTGGAAACGCACCAGCAAAAGTAATTAAAGCGTTCCGTAAAAAATCTGATAAACCACTTTTAAAAGGTGCGTTTATTGAGGAAACAGTTTACTTAGGTGACGACCAATTGGATATGTTGGTAGATATCAAATCTAAAGAAGAGCTTATTGGAGATATTATTGGATTATTACAATCTCCTGCTAAGAATGTTATTTCAGCTCTTAAATCTGGAGGAGGTACTATTTCAGGTATTTTAAAAACATTATCTCAAAAAGAGGGATAACAAAATAACGTACGCACTTTTTACAAAATAAATTAAATTAAAAAATTATTAAAACGATAGAAAAATGGCAGATTTAAAAGATTTCGCAGAACAATTAGTTAACTTAACAGTAAAAGAGGTTAATGAGTTAGCTGGTATATTAAAAGAAGAATATGGCATCGAGCCTGCTGCTGCTGCAGTAGCAGTTTCTGGACCTGCTGCAGATGGTGGAGACGCTGCTGAAGAGCAAACAGAATTTGATGTAATCCTTAAAGCAGCTGGTGGTTCTAAATTAGCAGTTGTAAAATTAGTTAAAGAATTAACTGGTTTAGGATTAAAAGATGCTAAAGGTTTAGTTGATGGAGCACCAACCGCAATTAAAGAAGGTGTGTCTAAAGATGAAGCTGAAGGTCTTAAAACTTCTTTAGAAGAAGCAGGAGCTGAGGTTGAGCTTAAGTAAGCTTAACTAACCTACAAAATATGGTTTAGGTCTAGAGATTAACTCTCTAAGACCTAAACCCTTTTGTGTATATATAAGTTATATACATCTAAAATTATTTTTTAATCAAAATTTCGTCCATCGATGTTAGCAACTAAAGCTGAAAGATTAAATTTCTCATCTATTAAAAATAGAACAGAGTATCCAGATTTCTTGGATATTCAGATTAAATCCTTCCAGGATTTTTTCCAGTTAGAAACAAAATCAGAAGAAAGAGGTTCTGAAGGATTATACAATACCTTCATGGAAAACTTCCCGATTACCGATACGCGTAATCAATTTGTTTTGGAATTTTTGGATTATTTTATCGATCCACCAAGATACTCAATAGAAGAATGTATAGAAAGAGGACTTACTTATAGTGTTCCACTTAAAGCAAGACTAAAATTATATTGTACAGATCCTGAACATGAGGATTTCGAGACCATTGTTCAAGACGTGTACTTAGGTACAATTCCTTATATGACACCTAGTGGTACATTTTGTATTAATGGAGCAGAACGTGTTGTAGTTTCTCAATTACATCGTTCTCCAGGAGTATTCTTTGGTCAATCTTTTCATGCCAATGGAACAAAATTATATTCTGCTAGAGTAATACCATTTAAAGGCTCTTGGATAGAATTCGCTACTGATATCAATCAAGTGATGTATGCATACATCGATAGAAAGAAAAAATTACCTGTTACAACGCTATTTAGAGCTATTGGTTTTGAAAGAGATAAAGATATTCTTGAAATATTTGATCTTGCTGAAGAAATTAGAGTTTCTAAATCTGGACTTAAAAAAGTGATAGGTCGTAAACTTGCAGCTCGTGTATTAAATACTTGGCATGAAGATTTTGTTGATGAAGATACTGGTGAAGTTGTATCTATAGAACGTAACGAAATTGTTTTAGACAGAGATACGGTTTTAGACAAAGAAAATGTAGAAGAAATAATTGAAGCTGGAGCTAAAACTATTCTTTTGCACAAAGAAGATGGACATTCTGGTGATTATGCAATTATTCATAATACACTACAAAAAGACCCTACTAACTCTGAAAAAGAAGCAGTAGAGCATATTTACCGTCAACTACGTAATGCTGAACCGCCAGATGAGGAAACAGCACGTGGTATTATTGACAAGCTTTTCTTTAGTGATCAACGTTACAACTTAGGAGAAGTTGGTCGTTATAGAATGAATAAAAAATTAGGTCTTGATATTGGTATGGATAAGCAAGTGCTTACCAAAGTGGATATCATAACTATTATTAAATATTTAATAGAATTAGTTAACTCTAAAGCTGAGATTGATGATATAGACCACTTATCAAACCGTCGTGTACGTACAGTAGGTGAGCAATTATCTTCTCAATTTGGTGTTGGTTTAGCACGTATGGCTCGTACAATTCGAGAACGTATGAATGTTCGTGATAACGAAGTATTTACACCAATAGATTTAATTAATGCGAAGACATTATCATCGGTAATCAATTCCTTCTTTGGAACCAATCAGTTGTCCCAGTTTATGGATCAAACAAATCCACTAGCTGAGATTACTCATAAACGTCGTTTGTCAGCATTAGGACCTGGAGGTTTATCTAGAGAAAGAGCAGGTTTCGAGGTGCGTGATGTTCACTATACACATTACGGACGTTTATGTCCTATTGAAACACCAGAAGGACCAAACATTGGTTTGATTTCTTCATTATCTGTTTACGCTAAAGTAAATTCAATGGGCTTCATTGAGACACCTTATCGTAAAGTTGATAATGGTGTTGTAGATATAAAAGGCACCCCAATTTATTTAAGTGCTGAAGAAGAAGAAGAACAGTTAATTACTCAAGCTAACATTCCTGTTGATGAGACCGGAAAAATATTAGATGACAAAGTAATTGCTCGTATGGAAGGTGATTTCCCTGTGGTAGAGCCAACAGATGTACATTATACAGATGTTGCTCCAAACCAGATTTCATCTATTTCAGCCTCATTGATTCCTTTCTTAGAACATGATGATGCAAACCGTGCGTTGATGGGATCAAACATGATGCGTCAAGCAGTACCTTTATTACTTCCAGAAGCACCAATTGTTGGTACAGGATTAGAACGTCAAGTGGCTTCAGATTCAAGAGTGTTAATTAATGCTGAAGGTGATGGTGTTGTAGAGTATATTGATGCTAACGAGATTGTTATTAAATATAATCGTACAGAAGAGGAAGCTATAGTTAGTTTTGATAGTGATACTAAAACATACCCATTAACTAAATTTAGAAAAACAAATCAAGGTACTTCAGTAAATCTTAAACCTATTGTTAGAAAAGGAGATAAAGTAACTAAAGGACAAGTATTATGTGAAGGCTACGCCACTCAAAAAGGAGAACTGGCCTTAGGCAGAAATATGAAAGTTGCCTTTATGCCTTGGAAAGGATATAATTTTGAGGATGCGATTGTTATTTCAGAAAAAGTTGTACGTAACGATATATTTACATCTATTCATATTGATGAATATTCTTTAGAGGTTAGAGATACTAAACTTGGTAATGAAGAATTAACGAACGACATTCCTAATGTTTCTGAAGAGGCTACAAAAGACCTTGACGAAAATGGAATGATTCGTGTTGGTGCTGAAATTAAACCAGGAGATATTCTTATTGGTAAAATTACACCTAAAGGAGAAAGCGATCCAACACCAGAAGAAAAACTGTTAAGAGCAATTTTTGGTGATAAAGCTGGCGATGTGAAAGATGCGTCTTTAAAAGCATCACCGTCTTTACATGGTGTGGTAATTAACAAAAAGTTATTTGCTAGAGCAGTAAAAGATAAACGTAAAAGAGCTCAGGATAAAGAAGATATTATCCAATTAGAGAATATTTACGATAGAAAATTTGAAAATTTACAAGAAGTTTTAATCGAAAAATTATTCACTATTGTAGGCGGAAAAACGGCACAAGGTGTATTTAATGATTTAGGAGAAGATGTATTTCCAAAAGGAAAAAAATTCACTTTAAAAATGTTAAATGCTGTTGATGATTATGCGCATTTAGTGTCTGGAAAATGGACAACTGACGCTCATACTAACAAGCTTGTGTCTGAGTTAATCCATAACTACAAGATTAGAGAGAATGATTTACAAGGTTCATTAAGACGTGAGAAGTTTACAATCTCTGTTGGAGATGAGTTGCCTGCTGGAATTATTAAACTAGCTAAAGTTTACATTGCTAAAAAGCGTAAACTTAAAGTTGGAGATAAAATGGCTGGACGTCATGGAAATAAAGGTATTGTTGCGCGTATTGTACGTCATGAAGATATGCCTTTCTTAGAAGATGGGACACCAGTTGATATTGTATTGAATCCGTTAGGTGTACCTTCTCGTATGAATATAGGACAGATTTATGAAACTGTTTTAGGATGGGCAGGACAAAATTTAGGACGTAAGTTTGCAACACCAATTTTTGATGGAGCAACTTTAGATCAAATTAATGAGCTTACGGACGAAGCTGGAATTCCAAGATTTGGGCACACTTATCTTTATGATGGAGGTACTGGAGATCGCTTCGATCAACCAGCAACTGTTGGAGTTATCTATATGTTGAAATTAGGACATATGGTTGACGATAAGATGCATGCTCGTTCAATAGGACCTTACTCTTTAATTACACAACAACCTTTAGGTGGTAAAGCACAATTTGGAGGTCAGCGTTTTGGAGAAATGGAAGTTTGGGCACTTGAAGCTTATGGAGCATCAGCAACATTAAGAGAAATTTTAACTGTAAAATCTGATGATGTAATTGGTAGAGCTAAAACTTACGAAGCAATCGTAAAAGGGGAGCCAATGCCAGAACCAGGACTACCAGAATCTTTCAACGTACTTATGCACGAATTGAAAGGTCTTGCGTTAGACATTAGATTAGAAGAATAAATTAAATTCATTTTCAACCATTTATTATGGCAAGAAGACAAGATAATAATACAATACAAAGATTTAGTAAAATCTCAATTGGTTTAGCATCTCCAGAGGCTATTTTAGGCGCATCTCGTGGAGAAGTTTTAAAACCAGAAACTATAAATTATAGAACTCATAAACCAGAACGTGATGGGTTATTCTGTGAACGTATTTTTGGTCCTATAAAGGATTTTGAATGTGCTTGTGGAAAATATAAACGTATTCGCTATAAAGGCATTGTTTGTGATCGCTGTGGAGTTGAAGTTACCGAGAAGAAAGTACGTCGTGATCGCGTAGGACACATTAATTTAGTTGTTCCTGTGGCTCACATTTGGTATTTCCGTTCGTTACCAAACAAAATAGGATACCTTCTTGGGTTACCATCTAAGAAGTTAGACATGATTATTTATTATGAACGTTATGTTGTAATTCAACCTGGAAACGCTAAAAATGCCGAAGGAGAACCAGTTCAAAAAATGGATTTCTTAACAGAAGAAGAATATTTAAATATCCTTGAAACAATTCCACAAGAAAATCATTATTTAGACGATACAGATCCAGAGAAGTTTATTGCTAAAATGGGTGCTGAATGTTTAATTGATTTATTGGCAAGAATTGATTTGGAAGAATTATCTTTTCAATTACGTCATAAAGCAAATACCGAAACATCTAAACAACGCAAAACAGAAGCTTTAAAACGTTTGCAAGTTGTTGAGTATTTTATTTCTGCTAATAAAAACAGGGAAAACCGTCCAGAATGGATGATTATTAAAGCAGTACCTGTTATTCCGCCAGAATTACGTCCATTAGTGCCGCTGGATGGTGGTCGCTTTGCAACATCAGATTTAAACGATTTATACCGTCGTGTAATTATACGTAACAATCGTTTAAAAAGACTTGTTGAGATTAAAGCGCCAGAAGTTATTTTACGTAACGAGAAACGGATGTTACAGGAATCGGTAGATTCATTATTTGATAACACACGTAAATCATCTGCAGTTAAAACAGATTCAAACAGACCATTAAAATCTTTATCAGATTCACTTAAAGGAAAGCAAGGTCGTTTTCGTCAAAACTTATTAGGTAAGCGTGTTGATTATTCTGCACGTTCAGTAATTGTTGTTGGACCAGAACTTAAATTATTTGAGTGTGGCATTCCAAAAAATATGGCAGCCGAACTTTACAAACCTTTTGTAATTAGAAAATTAATTGAAAGAGGAATTGTAAAAACAGTAAAATCTGCAAAGAAAATTATAGATAAAAAAGAACCCGTAGTTTGGGATATTTTAGAGAATGTTTTAAGAGGACATCCAGTACTTTTAAATCGTGCTCCTACACTTCACAGACTCGGTATTCAGGCATTCCAACCAAAACTTATTGAAGGAAAAGCAATTCAGTTACATCCATTAGTATGTACTGCATTTAATGCCGATTTTGATGGTGACCAGATGGCGGTGCATTTACCATTAGGGCCAGAAGCTATTCTAGAGTCACAACTATTAATGTTAGCGTCTCACAATATCTTAAATCCTGCAAATGGGTCTCCTGTAACGGTACCTTCTCAGGATATGGTACTTGGGCTATATTATATGACTAAGTTGCGTAAGTCAACTAAAGAAGTTGCAGTAATAGGTGAAGGATTAACATTCTATTCACCCGAAGAAGTTACTATCGCATATAATGAGAAAAAAGTAGATCTTAACGCAGCTATAAAAGTAAGAACTATTGATTATAATGAAGCAGGAGAATTAGTTCCACAAATAATAGAAACTACAGTTGGGCGTGTTCTGTTTAATGAGAAAGTACCTGAAGTTGCTGGATATATTAATGAAGTATTAACCAAAAAATCGCTTAGAGATATTATTGGTAATATTTTAAAAGCTACTAGCGTACCAGAAACAGCGGCTTTCCTTGATGAAATAAAAACATTAGGATATAAATTTGCTTTCCAAGGTGGATTGTCATTTAGTTTAGGTGACATTATTATTCCACCAGAAAAGCATACAATGATTGCTGCTGCTAATAAACAAGTAGATGCAATTAAGGCTAACTATAACATGGGACTTATAACAAATAATGAGCGTTATAACCAAGTTATTGATATCTGGACCTCTACAAATGCTGAGTTAACAGAATTGTCAATGAAGCGTATTAGAGAAGACCAACAAGGGTTTAACTCTGTGTTTATGATGCTTGATTCTGGAGCTCGTGGATCTAAAGAACAGATTCGTCAGTTAACAGGAATGCGTGGTTTAATGGCAAAACCTAAAAAATCTAATGCTGGAGGTGGTGAAATTATTGAAAACCCAATTCTTTCTAACTTTAAAGAAGGACTTTCAATTTTAGAGTATTTTATTTCTACTCACGGTGCTCGTAAAGGTCTTGCCGATACAGCTCTTAAAACAGCCGATGCAGGTTACTTAACACGTCGTTTGGTTGATGTATCTCAGGATGTTATTGTAAATATTGAAGACTGTGGTACTTTAAGAGGAATCAATGTTGAACCACTTAAGAAAAATGAAGAAATTGTAGAGACTTTAGAAGATAGAATTGTAGGACGTACGTCTTTATACGATGTTTATCATCCATTAACGGAAGAATTATTAGTTGAAGCTGGAGGACATATTTATGATGAAGTTGCTAGAGCAATTCAAGAATCTCCTATTGATGCTGTCGAAGTACGTTCTGCCTTAACTTGTGAAGCTAAAAAAGGAATATGTTCTAAATGTTATGGACGTAACTTAGCCACAGGTAAAATGGTACAACGTGGTGAAGCTGTTGGTGTTGTTGCTGCTCAATCTATTGGAGAACCAGGAACTCAATTAACACTTCGTACATTCCATGTTGGAGGTATTGCAGGTAACATTTCAGAAGAAAATAAACTGGTTGTTAAATTTGATGGTAAAGCTGAAATTGAAGATCTTAAAACAGTTAAAGGTGAAGATGGAGAAGGTAATGAAATAGATATTGTTATCTCTAGAACATCTGAACTTAAACTTACAGACTCAAAAACAGGAATTACATTAAGTACCAATAATATTCCTTATGGATCAACAATTTTTGTTAAAAATGGACAGAAATTGAAAAAAGGAACTGTTGTTTGTCAATGGGATCCTTATAATGGTGTTATTATTTCAGAATTTGCTGGAAAAATTGCTTATGAAAACATTGAGCAAGGGATTACTTATCAAGTAGAAATTGATGAGCAAACTGGTTTCCAAGAAAAAGTAATTTCTGAATCAAGAAACAAAAAATTAATTCCTACACTACATATTCAAGATGGTAAAGGAGAAACAATACGTTCTTATAACTTACCAGTTGGAGCACATTTAATGATTGATGATGGAGAGAAGATTACCGTTGGTAAAATCTTAGTTAAGATTCCTCGTAAATCTGCAAAAGCAGGTGATATTACTGGTGGTTTACCACGAGTTACCGAGTTATTCGAAGCTCGTAATCCATCCAATCCAGCAGTAGTAAGTGCTATTGATGGTGTGGTTTCTTTTGGGAAAATAAAGAGAGGTAATCGTGAGATTATTGTAGAATCTAAGTTAGGAGATATTAAGAAGTACTTGGTTAAATTGTCAAATCAAATCTTAGTACAAGAAAATGATTTCGTTAAAGCGGGTATGCCTTTATCTGATGGTTCAATTACACCTAATGATATTTTAAATATTAAAGGGCCTTCTGCCGTGCAGCAATATTTAGTTAATGAAGTACAAGAAGTGTATAGATTACAAGGTGTTAAAATTAACGATAAGCATTTTGAAGTTGTTGTAAGACAAATGATGCGTAAAGTTAGAATTCAAGACTCAGGAGATACTGTTTTCTTAGAAGATCAATTGGTTCATAAATCAGACTTTATTGTTGTAAATGATGAAATATTTGGAAAGAAAGTTGTTGAAGATGCTGGAGATTCAGAAAATTTAAAAGCTGGACAAATTGTAACGTCAAGAGATTTGAGAGATGAAAATTCTATTTTACGTCGAGAAGATAAAAACCTTGTTGTAGCTAGAGATGCAAGTCCTGCTACGGCAACGCCAATTCTTCAAGGTATTACTAGAGCATCCCTACAAACAAAATCATTTATATCAGCAGCATCATTCCAGGAAACCACTAAAGTACTAAACGAAGCCGCTGTAAGTGGTAAAGTAGATACTTTAGAAGGACTTAAAGAAAACGTAATTGTTGGACATAAAATTCCTGCAGGAACTGGTTTGCGTCAATATGAAAACATTATTGTTGGCTCAAAAGAAGAGTTTGATGAAATGATGCAAGTGAAGCAAGAAATGAATTATAATTAAATGAGATTCCAACTCTGTGAGAGCAGAGTTGGTTAATCGAATTTATTCCCACGAAAGTGAGAATCTAATTATAGTTCAAAGAAAATAGATTTTATTTTTAAGAAAGATAAAATCTCATAAAAGTTAGTTAAGAATCCCGTTTTATTTCGGGATTCTTTTTATATTGATACATCATAATAATAAAATTTCCGATATATCGGATATGTAAATAAAATTGAAATGTCAGACGATAAAAACAAACAGAAACAAGGTCAGATTAATATTGAATTGGACGAAAAAATTGCAGAAGGAACGTATTCTAATCTAGCTATTATTAATCATTCGGTATCCGAATTTGTTTTGGATTTTGTAAGCATAATGCCTGGAACTCCAAAAAGTAAAGTAAAGTCTAGAATTATATTAACACCACAACACGCAAAGCGTTTAGTAAAAGCGTTAAATGATAATGTAAAAAGGTTTGAAAATGCACATGGCGAAATTAAAGATTACGAGCAACCACCAATACCTTTGAACTTTGGACCAACAGGTCAAGCATAAAAAAAAGTCTTTGAAAATATTTTCAAAGACTTTTTTTTAACTCGCCTCTTTTTTATTGTTTAAAAGATATGTTAATGCACCAGAAGGGCAACGATTTATTTGTTTAATAATTCGTTTAGTTTCTGTGCCATCTAAATTTATCCATGGAATAACAGATGTTCTAAAAACTTCAGATAATTCTTTAGCACATTTTTCTGCGTGTATGCAAACGCATGGTTTATAAGTTACAGTAATATCATTATTACTATATACATTTGGTAGTGTTTCCATTAGTAGTTCATGTTTGGGGTTATGAATCTAGCTTAAAATTAAATATTGAAAAATCAAATTAATATTAAATATCGACGAAATGTACAAAAAATCAGATTAAAAACAAATTATTGTCAATAATTAAGTTGAATGCACTGATGAAAATTCATAAGCATAAGATGTTAAGTGCTTGATACTAATTAAATTCCGAGGTTAAATGAAATTTTATGGAAGGATATTTTTGTTCTGTCATTTGTAAAGAGAAGTAAGAATCGGCAAAAAAGACTAATTGATTTTGTTTGTCTTTAGCCAAAAAGCGCTGTTTTACACGTTTAAATTCTTTAAATTCTTCATTCTTTTCGTCTTCAGATTCTATCCAACATGCCTTATGAACATTCAAATTTTCATACGTACATTTTGCACCATATTCATGCTCTAATCTATATTGTATAACTTCATATTGCAAAGCACCAACAGTACCAATTACTTTTCTTCCATTAAGCTCTAAGGTGAATAATTGCGCAACACCTTCATCCATTAATTGATCAATACCTTTATACAATTGTTTCGATTTTAAAGGGTCAGCATTATTAATATACCTAAAGTGTTCTGGCGAAAAACTTGGAATACCTCTATAATTAATAATCTCACCTTCGGTAAGCGTATCTCCAATTTTAAAGTTCCCTGTATCATGTAACCCTACGATATCACCAGGAAAAGAGATATCTACAATTTGTTTCTTTTCAGCAAAAAAGGCATTTGGGCTGGAAAATTTTAATCGTTTATTATGTCTTACATGTAAATAGGGCGTGTTACGTTTAAATTCTCCAGACACAATTTTTATAAAGGCCAATCTATCACGATGGTTAGGATCCATATTGGCATGGATCTTAAACACAAAACCAGTAAATTTTTCTTCTTCAGGTTTTACCAAACGTTCTTCACTTTGTTTGGGTCTTGGTTTTGGAGCAATTTCAACAAAACAATCTAACAATTCCCGAACACCAAAATTGTTTAATGCAGAACCAAAAAATACAGGTTGTAAGTCTCCATTAAGGTATTTTTCTTTATCAAATTCAGGATATACACCTTCAACCAACTCTATTTCGTCTCTAAGCGTTTGTGCTGCATCATCACCAATAAGTGTGTTTAATTCTGTTGAGGCCAAATCTGAAATTTCTATGGTATCTTCGATATTCTTTCTACTATCTCCACTAAACAAATTAATATTGTTTTCCCAAATATTATAAATGCCTTTAAAATCATAACCCATTCCAATTGGGAAACTAAGTGGTGTTACTTTTAAGCCTAGTTTTTGTTCAATTTCATCCAATAAATCAAAGGCATCTTTACCTTCTCTATCCATTTTATTTATAAAAACAATAATAGGAATGTTTCTCATTCTGCAAACTTTAACCAGTTTTTCAGTTTGCTCCTCAACCCCTTTTGCAACATCAATCACCACAATTACACTATCAACAGCAGTAAGTGTTCTAAAAGTGTCTTCAGCAAAATCTTTGTGACCAGGAGTGTCCAGAATATTAATTTTTATACCATTATATTCAAAAGCCAAAACTGAAGTAGCTACAGAAATACCACGTTGGCGCTCAATTTCCATAAAGTCACTGGTAGCCCCTTTTTTAATCTTGTTACTTTTTACAGCACCAGCTTCCTGAATAGCACCTCCAAACAATAATAATTTTTCAGTAAGGGTAGTTTTTCCAGCATCTGGATGTGATACAATACCAAAGGTTCTTCGTCTGTTAATTTCTTGAATAAAACTCATAATTTTGTTGCAAATGGCTTGCAAAGATAGTATTATTAACTACAATAAAATTATTAATTATTGGTCTTTTTTGTGCTTTGAAACATTCATAGCTAAAAGGTTAATAACTGGAGAAATGATTATATGGTGTGGGATGTAACCGCAGAAGAAAATAAATATAAACGCATGAAACCAATATTCTATTTTATATTTTTACATTATGAATGAAGAACAGGTAATTCTTGTAAATGAACAAGATGAACAAATAGGATTAATGCCAAAGATGGAAGCTCATGAAAAAGCTGTATTACATCGTGCATTTTCAGTGTTCATTTTTAATGATAAAGAGGAGTTAATGTTGCAACAGCGTGCTTTAGATAAATACCATTCTCCAGGACTTTGGACCAATACTTGTTGTAGCCATCAGCGTAACGGGGAAACAAATATTGAAGCAGGAAAACGTCGTTTAAAAGAAGAGATGGGATTTGTAACAGATTTGAAAGAATCTATTTCGTTTATTTATAAGGCGCCTTTTGATAATGGACTTACAGAGCATGAATACGATCACGTATTATTAGGAACCTATAATGATAAGCCTGAAATAAATTTAGACGAAGTTGCTTCATGGAAGTGGATGAAACTGGACGATGTAAAAGTAGATATTGCATTACACCCTGAAGCATATACCGAGTGGTTTAAAATAATATTCAGTAACTTTTATAAACATATAAATATACCGCAAAATGAGAGTAACAGTTAGTAGAAAAGCTCATTTTAATGCAGCACATAGGTTATTTCGCAAAGAATGGACTGATGCCAAAAATCTTGAGGTTTTTGGTAAATGTAGTAACCCTAATTACCATGGGCATAACTATGAGCTTATAGTAAGTGTTACTGGAGAAATTGATAGTGACACGGGTTTTGTTATTGACTTAAAGACCTTAAAGAACATAATTAAAAGAGAAATTGAAGATCCATTTGATCATAAAAATTTAAATATTGAAGTTTTAGAATTTAAGAACTTAAACCCTACTACCGAAAACATTGCAGTTGTAATATATAACAAAATTAAACCACAACTAAAATCTAGCCTAGAACTAGAGGTAACCCTCTACGAAACAGCACGAAATTTTGTAACCTATTCAGGAGATTAATTCATGATTAATACATTATATCCACTTAAATTCCAACCCATTTTAAAGGATAAAATTTGGGGTGGACAAAAGCTAAAAACCATTCTTAATAAGAACAGCGATTTACCTAACATTGGTGAAAGCTGGGAGATTAGTGATGTAAAAAGCGATACATCAGTGGTTATAAATGGGCAACTAAAAGGACAATCTTTAAGGCAGCTTTTAGAAACTTATACATCTGATTTAATAGGAGAGAAGAATTACAAGGTTTTTGGCAATAAGTTTCCATTACTAATTAAGTTTATTGATGCCAAGGAAGATTTGTCTATACAATTACACCCTAATGATGAGTTGGCAAAAAAGCGTCATAATTCATTTGGAAAAACAGAAATGTGGTACGTAATGCAAGCAGATAAGGATGCTAACCTTATAGTTGGGTTTAATAAAAAAGTTACACCAGAGATTTATTTAAAATATCTTGAAGATAAGACGCTTACTCATATTTTAAACTTTGACAAGGTTAAAGAAGGCGATACTTATTTTATTGAAGTAGGTCGTGTGCATGCTATTGGAGCAGGAGTAATGCTAGCCGAGATACAACAAACAAGCGATATTACCTACCGTGTTTACGATTGGGATAGAGTAGATGATAGTGGGAATGAAAGAGACTTACATAATGATTTAGCGATTGATGCCATTGATTTTAGAATGAGAGAAGATTTTAGAATTGATTATTCTAAAACAGAAAATCAATCTAATCAAATGGTAAGTTGTCCATACTTTACTACTAATTATTTAGATATTACATCTAAAGTTTAAAAAGAAAATAATCACGATTCATTCATAATTTATATGTGCGTTGATGGCGAAGCTGAAATTATTACTGATTCGTTTTCTGAAACTATAAAAAAGGGAGAAACACTCTTACTTCCTGCTGCGATTAGGGCGTATCAAATTACTTCAAAAAACGCCAAATTATTAGAAGTTTATGTGTAATTTTGCAATCTAAATAAATTCCCTCTCGATAGTTATCGGGATTCATGGGATTGATAAACAAAATAATGCAAAAATTATGGGAAACGT
>JAADHG010000101.1 GCA_013151975.1 Chlorobiota bacterium
TTTTCAATAATGCTCAAGAAGAAACGCATAAAAAAGTTGAAACAGATACTAAAAGTAGCACTTTAAATAACGATTGGATTGCTGATATTAAGTTAGACGGAACTGCTAAATGGAATGCAAATATTGAAACTACACAAGGCGTTAACAAAATGAAAAAAAGTATTGCTGAGGCCAATTTAAAAACAGTAGAAGATTATCATGCTCTAGCAAGTTTATTAAATAATGAAAAGAATTTCGTTATTAAAGAATGTACAATGAAAGGACCATCGCATGACAATCTACATATATTCTTATTGCCATTAATTGATAAGATAAGTCTTCTAGTTGAAACAACTTCAATTCAAGAAGGTTCAGAAATAACAGAAAGCATTATTGAAAATTTAAATGCTTACGAAAACTATTTTCAATAATCGTGGGTATTACCATAAATAACATATCAAAAGCGTATAACGAAGTAAGCGCATTACAAGATATTTCTTTTAATGTTAAACCTGGCGAACTTTTTGGGCTTATCGGTCCTGATGGTGCAGGGAAAACAACATTATTTAGAGTGTTAACAACGCTTCTTTTTGCCGATAAAGGTACAGCAACAGTAGCTGGTTATGATGTGGTAAACGATTATAAAAGCATTCGAAACAGTGTGGGTTATATGCCAGGGAGGTTCTCGTTATATCAAGATTTGACAGTCGAAGAGAACTTACACTTTTTTGCAACTATTTTTGGAACTACCATCGCAGAGAATTACGATTTAATAAAAGAGATCTACGTTCAAATAGAGCCCTTTAAAAAACGTCGTGCCGGAGATTTATCTGGAGGTATGAAACAAAAATTAGCCTTGAGTTGTGCTCTAATTCACAAACCAAAAGTGTTATTCTTGGATGAACCAACAACAGGCGTAGATCCCGTTTCTCGTAAAGAATTTTGGGAAATGTTAAAGCGTCTTCAAAAAAAAGGAATTACAATTTTAGTTTCTACGCCTTATATGGATGAAGCTGCTTTGTGTGACAGGATTGCGTTAATACAAGATGGCAAAATACTAGAAATTGATACACCACAGGCAATTGTTAAACATTATCCAAAAACAATCTATAATGTTAGTGCTAGTAATATGTATGCACTTATTAAAAGCTTAAATGAGTACGTGTATAGTCATAGTGTATATCCTTTTGGAGAATTTGTGCACTATACAGATCAACGCGATGATTTTAATCCAACAGATCTAAAATCGTATTTAGAAGCTAAGGGCTTGAAGAATATTACAATTAACCCTACTGAAACAACTATTGAAGATACATTCATGGAATTGGCAAGATAATGAAACAAGAAAACGTCATAGAAGTAGAAGGGTTAACCAAAACATTTGGTGATTTTACAGCTGTAAACGCTATTACTTTTAAGGTTAAAAAAGGAGAAATATTCGGATTTTTAGGAGCCAATGGAGCAGGGAAAACTACGGCTATGAAAATGTTGATTGGCATTTCTAATCCTTCGTCCGGAAAAGCAACAGTTGCAGGGTTTGATGTTTATAAGCAAACTGAAAACATTAAGAAAAGTATAGGCTACATGAGCCAAAAGTTTGCTTTGTACGACGACTTAACCATTACAGAGAACATTACCTTTTTTGGAGGGATTTATGGCTTATCTCGTGCTGTAATCAAAGAAAAAACAGATATCTTAATTCAAGAATTACAATTGCAAGATGTTGCTAAACAATTGGTAGGGTCGCTACCATTAGGTTGGAAACAAAAATTATCATTTTCAGTAGCACTATTACACGACCCAAAAATTATCTTTTTGGATGAACCAACAGGAGGTGTAGACCCCATTACAAGACGACAATTTTGGGAAATGATATACAAAACTGCAAATAGCGGAACCACCATTTTTGTAACTACACATTATATGGATGAAGCCGAGTATTGTGACCGTGTATCTATAATGGTTGATGGCAAAATTGAAGCGCTAGATACACCAAAGAACCTTAAAAAACAGTTTGGAGCAGAAAGTATGAACGACGTGTTTTTAAAATTAGCTAGAGGATGAAACGATTTATAGGGTTTATTAGAAAAGAGTTTTACCATATTTTTAGAGATAAACGTTCTTTGTTTATACTTTTTGGTATGCCTATTGCCCAAATTTTGCTCTTTGGCTTTGCAATTACTAATGAAATAAACAATGTTGACATTGCCATTTTAGACCATTCTAAAGACGCTACAACTCAAGAAATTATAAATAAAATTTCAGCTTCTAAATATTTTAGCATTGATGCTTTTATTACTCGTGAAGCCGATATAGAGTCCGTATTTAAAAAAGGAAAGATAAAGGCTGTTTTAAATTTTGAAAAAGATTTTAGTAAAAAACTCATCAAAGAAAATGTAGCTACTATCCAAATAATAACTGATGCAACAGATCCTAATACTGCAAACACTATCAGTAATTACACTAATTCTATTTTGCAAAAGTATATGCAAGAGCAAAACAAGGATATTAAACCCATCTATACAATTATACCACAAACGCGTATGGTTTATAACACAGAGTTAAAGAGTGTTTTTATGTTTGTTCCAGGTGTGATGACCATAATTTTAATGCTGGTTTCGGCAATGATGACCTCCATTTCTATTACTCGTGAGAAAGAACTCGGTACGATGGAGATTTTATTGGTATCGCCTTTAAAACCAATACAGGTAATTATTGGTAAAGTTGTGCCCTACATTTTACTATCGGTAATCAATGCAATAGTAATTGTTGTACTAAGTATTTTTATTTTTAATATGCCTGTAGAAGGCAGCTTGTTTATTTTAGGATTAGAAAGTGTGTTGTTTATTATTAATGCATTGTCTTTAGGAATATTAATTTCCACAATATCCAAAACTCAACAAACGGCAATGATGATTTCCTTGATGGGATTAATGCTCCCCGTTATTTTATTATCAGGATTTATTTTCCCTATTTCAAGTATGCCACTCCCTTTGCAGCTTATTAGTCATGTTATTCCTGCCAAGTGGTTTATCATCATTGTTAAAGCTATTATGTTAAAAGGTGTTGGCATAACATTCATTTGGAAAGAGACACTAATTCTTTTAGGAATGACTTTATTCTTTATAGGGTTGAGTGTGAAAAAATATAAAATTAGATTGGAATAATGAAGACTATAAAATTCATCATACAAAAAGAATTCAAGCAAATCTTTAGAAATAAAGGGATGCTACCTATTATTTTTGTTTTACCATTATTACAATTGGTTATCTTATCTAATGCTGCCACTTTTGAAATTAAAAACATCAAATTTTCGTATATAGATCATGATAAAACATCTTTTTCAAGAGCACTTTTAGACAAATTTGAAGCTTCTACCTATTTTAATGTACTAACCGATTTTCCGTCTCAAACATCTGCAAATGCAGCGATGTTAAAAGGTGAAGTTGATGTAGTATTAGAAATTCCACAATACTTTGAGCGAAACCTATTAAAAGAAAAACATACGAATTTAGGAATCACAATCAATGCTATAGATGGTGCAGCTGCAGGTGTAGAGAATGTATATATCAATCAGATTATTCAGAGCTTTAACAAAAATGCCATTGCCACATTAATGCAACCATCTGATTTTAATAATATTCCAAAAAGTATTGAGAGTATTCCGCTATTTTGGTATAATGAAACCTTAAACTATAAAACGTTTATGGTCCCTGGAATATTGGTGCTTTTGGTAAGCATGATTACTCTGTTTTTATCTGGGATGAATATTGTACGTGAAAAAGAAATAGGCACCTTAGAACAGATTAATGTTACGCCAATAAAAAAATATCAATTTATTATTGGCAAATTATTTCCATTTTGGGTTATTGGCCTTGGTCTTTTAACTATAGGCTTAATACTTGGCAAAGTG
>JAADHG010000084.1 GCA_013151975.1 Chlorobiota bacterium
TATCCTGCTTAAAACTATGAAAGCTGATGATAATTACCTTACAATTCTACTTAATATGAAGAATGAAAAAGTTAGCGTTGGCCTTAATAAAAATGTAAATAAAGTAGCCAAACTAATTTTTGGCGGAAAACTTATTAAGAATATTGATATTAAAAACATACATCTTGCGCCACAAGAAACAGTTGTAATATTATGGCAATAAGTTAATAGACCTTTTATTTTCAAAAAAATTAAACTAATTACAAATCTAAATTACTAGTAAAATTCTAGTAAATAACTCTAAATTAAGTGATATATATAATGAGTTAACCATTTTATTAAAGAGGGTTTCAAACCGATTATATATCTGCTAAAATTAATTACATGAAAAATAATAATCAAATTCTATGGGCATTTACGGTATCTCTTGCAGGTTTTTTATTCGGTTTTGACACTGTTGTTATCTCTGGCGCAAATCTGCCTATTAGGGAATTGTGGAATACAAGTCCATTATTTCACGGTGTTTTTATAATGTCTATGGCTTTATGGGGTACTGTTATAGGTTCACTTTTTGGTGGATTTCCTTGTCAGAGAATTGGCAGAAAAAATACTTTAATTTGGATTGGTGTACTATACTTTATTTCTGCTGTAGGTTCTGGTTTAGCTGAAGATCCTTATATGTTTTCTTTTTTTCGTTTTATTGGAGGAATTGGTGTTGGGGCTTCAACTGTGGCCGGTCCCGCCTATATTTCAGAGATTTCTACTCCTAAAAATAGAGGGAAACTAGGTGTTTTATATCAGTTTAATTTGGTCTTAGGAATATTAATAGCTTTTATTTCAAATTACTTATTAAAAGGTTTTGACGGTAGCAACGATTGGCGATGGATGATTGGCGTTGAGGCTTTCCCTGCAGCTATATACCTTCTTTCCGTATTCTTTATACCAAAAAGTCCAAGATGGCTTATAAGCGTTAAAAATGATATAAAAGGAGCAAGAAAGGTCTTAATCAAAATGGGAGAAAGAAACGTTTCTCAAAAACTTAAAGAAATTATTCTATCTGAAAAGCAAGAGCTTAAACGTGAACCGTTTTATATAAAATATAAAAAACCCCTAATACTGGCATTTTTAATAGCTTTTTTCAATCAATTATCAGGTATTAATTTTGTACTTTACTATGCTCCTGAAATTTTTAACCTTGCAGGTTTAGGTTCAGAAGAGTCTCTATTCAATGCCATAGCTATTGGTGGTATTAACCTTATATTCACTTTCGTAGGCATGTATTTTATTGATAAAGCAGGTAGAAGGCAACTGCTTATTATAGGTTCTGTAGGTTATATTATTAGTCTTTCAATGATAACTATATCTTTTTATGCGGGATTAAATACAACAATTTTGGTAATATCAATGATGGGCTTTATTGCCTCACATGCAGTTGGTCAAGGGGCTATTATTTGGGTATTTATAGCAGAAATATTTCCCAATCATGTAAGAGCATTTGGTCAGGCTTGGGGTACTGGTACACATTGGATATTTGCGGCCTTGATAACTCTTCTGGGCCCTGTGGTTATAGATGTTTTTAAAACCAACCCGTGGCCAATTTTCGCAATTTTTGTTGGTATGATGGTATTACAGCTTTTGTTTGCTCTGTTTATGATGCCTGAAACAAAAGGAGAATCTTTAGAAGAAATACAAAAAAAACTGTGCAAATAGTAATCATATGGTTAAAATTATCCAAATCTTAAACATCCCGTCTTAAAGTACTCCTTTCTCCCAAGCTATATTAACATAATGTGCTGTTATGGTGACATTCATTCCCTTTCTGCACCATAACGCCATTATGTAAAATAGCCGCACACTTCCCATTAAAATTACAGCACAAAATAGGTTTAACAAGCATCAACTAAAGCAAAGCATTTTGTTTTTTACACGATAAAAAACCAAAAACCTTTGCTTGTAGAAGCCCTGTTTAGGTAGCTTATTATTGGCTGTGTTATCACACAACTAAATAACAAGCTACCCAAACACACGCACCACCTGCACCTTTAAATACGTGTAAACCTATTTCTAATAAAAAGTACAACACCCTATAATAAATTCCACCGCTTTATATTTTTGCACATAATTGTCTTAAAATTTCGTTTCAAAAAGCCTTCGGTTCTGCAGGCGTATTGCCCCAAGATATAATTAGTAATTTAAGTCCCCCCTTCGGGGGGATTTAGAGGGGAGGGGGTGTTTACAAATACAGGACTAAAATCAAAAAGCGGCAATACCCCTTCAAACCACGCACGGCAAGAGCCATGTCTGCCGTAGGTAGAGGGGGCAAGGGACAATACTAAACCAATCTTAATACTTTGTACGCTATAATTTCTTTTTTATTTAAAAGCTTTGCTGTAATACAAATAAGATTGCTAACGTAATACATCAATTACTAATATACAATTGATTATTTCAATTTTAAAATAAGATAATTTTTAACTCGGATATATTTGTCCGATTGAAAAATAGTGTACCTTTGTACAATAAAAAGGGTAATATATGTTTTCCAAATCATGTGAATACGGAATAAAAGCAGTTATTTATATTGCCAAAAAATCTCTTCAAAATGAAAGGGTTAGGCTGGATGACATTGCAAGTGAAATTGATTCTCCAGTTGCATTTACAGCGAAAACGCTACAGTTACTATCTAGGAATAATATTATACATTCAGCTAAGGGAGCTAATGGAGGATATGAAATCCCGAAAGAAAAGATTGAAAAAATTACTCTTTTGAAATTGGTAAAAATTATTGATGGTGAACTAATTTACAATGGTTGTGGATTAGGATTAACAGAATGTAACAGTGATGCGCCATGTCCTATTCATGATGATTTCATAAAAGTAAGAAATGAACTAAAGCAGATGCTTCAAAATACTACCATACTTGAATTAGTAATTAATTTAGGTAAAGGGTTAACACACCTAAAAAGAACACTAAATTAATAAAAGAACTACCTTATGTCTAAACCTATAAAACGATCAGCCGCTCTAAAACCTTTAAGTCATGAACATCATCACGGCTTATTACTGTCATGGAAAATACGGGAAGGCTTTAAAAAAAATGTAGATATAGAGAGAATTAAAAGATATACTGATTGGTTTTGGAAACAGCATTTACAAGCTCATTTCAAATTTGAAGAAAAGTATGTTTTCCCTATTTTGGGTCAAGAAAACGAGTTGATAATTAAGGCGTTAAAAGAGCATAATCGGCTACAACAAATATTCACTGCAACAGATACTATTAAAAAAAACTTATCTTTAATAGAAGTAGAACTTGCTTCACATATACGATATGAAGAGAGAGTTTTATTCAATGAAATTCAAAGTATTGCTTCCGAACATCAACTTGAAATCATAGAACAAGAGTATTCGAAAACTACTATTGATGAATGGGAAGATGAATTTTGGATTACAAAATAAAAGCTAAAAAAAAAATTGAAACAATATCAAGAAAGTTATAACAACTATTAATAGAAAATTAAAATACTTTAAATAATGAAAACAGCATCTTTAAGAAAAGAACTCATTTATAATGAAACCAAAGTATCTGTCAAAGTAATGATGGAAACAGAAACCTCAAAGGAAATCAGAATCTTGTTCAAAAAAGGACAAATAATGAAAGAACATAAAGCAGGTTTCCCAATTACAGTAGAAATTCATCAAGGAACAATCGAATTTGGAATAAATGGTGAGAAAATGATTTTAAAAACAGGCGATTTAATTTATTTAAATGCAAATGTTCCTCACAATTTATTAGCTAAGGAAGATAGTATTGTAAGGCTAACTTTATCAAAATCTGACAAGATTGAAAGAGTGAGAAAAGTAATTGAATAGAAGGTAATCAGCACACA
>JAADHG010000117.1 GCA_013151975.1 Chlorobiota bacterium
TCTCCAGCTTTACGCATACATTCCTCGGTAAGCGCATAGTCTTTTTGCTCAAAACGTGCTTTGTTTGGCCATATTTCCCGATCTACAAACTCAATGACTGCGTCTCGCATCATTTGTTGTTCTTCAGAGAAATCTTCAGGTGTGAAAATATCTTCACACTTGGTTTCTTTTACAAGGAATTGCCCACCTCTCAAAATGTCTTTTTCTGTTGCTTCCATTTTTTAAATAAGATTATAGAAGATAGAAAATAGAAAATAGAAAATAGACCTTAACTCAATCCGTTTTGAAATCCCATTGTCATCCTTTGGAATTCTTCTATTTTTTCTTCTAGTTTTTTTAATGTTTCTATGTTTATATATTTTCTATGTTTTGCTACTAATAATTGTGTGCCTAATTCGAAAGAAGAACCTAAAGAAATATCTAAAAAGTGACTAAACGATTTGTTGGTTCTTGCTGAACCTTCAGCGATATTACTTGGCATTGAAATTGAATATCTACTTAATTGAGAACTTAAATCATATCTTTCATGTTTTGGAAACTCTAACAAGAGATCTGAAATGTCATTTGTAATTTCTAGACCAAGTTGCCAAATTTTTAAATTTTTATAATTATGTCTTCTTTTAGCGCACATTTCATCTTTTCTCTTTAGTCTATTTTCTTTACTCTTAATTAAGAAATTCAAATATTCCAGCAGCACCTTGTCCTGTACCTACACACATGGTTACCATACCATATTTGCCTTGCATATTTTGTTTCCGCATTTCATCAAATAGTTGTACCGACAATTTTGCTCCAGTACAACCTAATGGATGACCAAGTGCAATGGCGCCTCCATTAACATTTACTATATCTTGGTTAAGATTTAGTTCTCGCATTACAGCTAATGATTGCGATGCAAATGCTTCATTTAATTCGATAAGTGATATGTCATCTTGTTTTAATCCAGCTTGTTTTAATGCTTTTGGAATAGCTTTTACTGGACCAATGCCCATAATTCGTGGTTCTACACCTGCGGCGGCATAATTTACTAGACGCGCTATTGGCTCAAGATTTAATTCTTTAACCATAGCTTCACTCATTACCATTACAAAAGCTGCACCATCACTCATTTGAGAAGAATTCCCGGCAGTTACACTTCCACCTGCAGCAAATACTGCACGCAGTTTTGCTAAGGCTTCTTTGCTAGTCCCTTTTCTTGGACCTTCATCTTTTGTGACAGTATACGATCTTGTTGCTTTCTTTCCATTTTCATCTACATAAATTTGATCAATAGTAATTGGTACAATTTGATCTTGAAATCTGTCTTCTGCTTGTGCTTTCAAAGCTTTCATGTGTGAATTATAAGAAAACTCATCTTGATCTTCACGAGATACTTTAAACTGATTTGCAACTGCTTCTGCAGTATTTCCCATTCCCCAATAATAATCTTCATGACCAGAAGAGGCTAAATCATAATTAAGCTCAGGTTTATATCCTGTCATTGGTACAGCACTCATGCTTTCAGCTCCGCCTGCAATAATACAGTCTGCCATTCCTGCTTGAATTTTGGCTGTTGCCATAGCGATAGTTTCTATTCCAGATGAGCAAAATCGATTTACTGTTACTCCTGGAACATCAACAGTATCTAATCCCATAAGTGATATGAGTCTCGCCATGTTTAATCCTTGAGACCCTTCAGGCATTGCATTACCTACTATAACATCGTCTATACGAGTTTTGTCAAGGTTTGGTAATTCCTTCATCATGTATTGAATGGTTTCTGCTGCTAATTCATCCGTTCTTTTAAAACGAAATACACCTCTTGGTGCTTTACCAACTGCTGTTCTGTATGCTTTTACGATGTAAGCGGTTTTATTCATAATGTTTTATTTTTTAGAAAAGAGAAAAAAGAGGATAGAAAATAGACTCTTAATCTTGTCTTTATTCTTTATTCTATTTTCATTGTTCTATTTTAATTTCTTAATGGTTTTCCAGTCTTCAACATATGCTGTATGCGTTCTAAGGTTTTACGTTCTGTACACAAACTCAAGAAAGCTTCGCGTTCTATATCTAATAAGTATTGTTCGCTAACAAAAGTTGGTTCAGACAAGTCACCACCTGCCATAACGTAAGCCAATTTATTAGCAATTTTATGGTCGTGCTCACTTATAAATCTACTGGCTTCCATAGAATCAGTACCTACCAAAAACATACCAAGCGCTTGTTTACCAAGTACTTTTACATCTTTGCGTTTTACGGGTTGTGTATAGCCTTGTTCTGCCATAAGTTTTGCATATGCTTTGGCTGTTGCAATTTGTCTATCCTTATTAACTACAACAATATCTTTTCCTTTTTGAAGTATTCCTAAATCAAAAGCTTCATAAGCTGATGTTGACACTTTTGCCATTCCTATAGTTAAGAAATATTCTTGTAAAACATTAAGTTCTACATCATCTTTTTTGAAGGTGTCAGATGCTCTAAGTGCCATTTCTTTGGAACCACCACCACCAGGAATTACACCAACTCCAAATTCTACCAAACCAATATATGTTTCGGCAGCAGCAATTACTTTATCGGCATGCATAGACAATTCACAACCACCACCAAGAGCCATTCCATGAGGTGCTGAAATTGTTGGAATAGAGGAGTAGCGCATACGCATCATAGTATCTTGAAAATATTTGATAGCCATGTTTAACTCGTCGTATTCTTGTTCAACTGCCATCATAAATATCATACCAATATTGGCACCTACCGAGAAATTTGCCGCTTGGTTACCAACTACTAATCCATCAAAATCTTTTTCGGCTAAATCAATAGCTTTATTTAATCCTGCAAGGACGTCACCGCCAATGGTATTCATTTTAGACTGGAATTCTACATTTAGAATACCGTCACCTAAATCTTCAACGACAACGCCTGAGTTTTTAAAGACTTCATTAGATTTTCTAATGTTATCTAAAATGATAAAAGCATCTTGTCCTGGAACTTTTTCTTGTGTTTTCTTTGGAATATCGTAATAATAGGTAGCGCCATCTTTTACAGTATAAAATGATGAATTTCCTGATGCTAGCATTTCATTTACCCAAGCTGCAGGTGTTTTACCTTCGGCTTTCATCATTTCAATGCCTTTTTCAACGCCTATAGCATCCCAAATTTGAAATGGACCATGTTCCCAACCAAAACCAGCTTTCATAGCATCATCAATTTTATATAGCTCATCTGAAATTTCTGGAATCCGATTGGATACATATTGAAACATTGCTGCAAAATTTTGTCTGTAAAATTCTCCAGCTTTATCTTTTCCAGTTACTAATACTTTAAAGCGATCAATAACTTTGTCAATGGTTTTTGTAAGCTCTAAAGTGGCAAATTTAGCGCGTTGCTTTGGTCGGTATTCTAAAGTGTCTAAATCGAGAGACAGAATTTCTTTTTTGCCCTCAGCCGAAACAGTTTTTTTATAAAATCCTTGTCCGGTTTTGCTTCCTAACCATTTATTTTCCATCATGGTGTTGATGAAATTTGGTAGTTTGAAAAGTTCGTGCGCTTCATCATCTGGACAATTGTCGTAAATACCATTGGCAACATGAACTAAAGTATCTAAACCAACGACATCTACAGTTCTAAAAGTAGCAGACTTTGGACGGCCAATAACTGGACCTGTTAATTTATCGACCTCTTCAATAGTTAATTCTAATTCTTTTACTTGATGGAATAAGGATTGAATACCAAATATGCCAATTCTATTTCCTATAAAAGCAGGTGTGTCTTTAGCAATTACTGATGTTTTTCCAAGAAATTGTTCACCATAACCATTTAAGAACTCCAAAACTGAAGCATCAGTTTTTGGTCCAGGAATAATCTCGAATAATTTTAAATATCG
>JAADHG010000261.1 GCA_013151975.1 Chlorobiota bacterium
GGTAACAATGTTACGGTATTGTATTCGGCTATGTGTAGTATATTTCCCGAAATATCGCGGAAATACCAACTCTCGTCCTCGTCTGTGACGAGGATGTTTTTGTTTTGAGTTTCTAACTCTATTATTTTATTGTTAATCATTTATTTATTCATATTAATTTCTTCTTGCATTACAAATGCTTTCTATTCAACCATCCTCGTTACCGCTATCGCTCAAACGAGGACGAGTTGGTCGAGACGTTCGAAGGTGCGGTTTTAACAAAAAAATCTTTATAAAAAATAAACTCCCTTGTGTATTTTTTTTCATTTGGTGAAAGATAACTGCTAATATAAATTTTTCCCATAATAAGATTTTCCCTAAGATAATTTGGTTTAATTGATAGTGAAACTGAATCTGATTTTGGTTTTATTTTTACAGTATCATTAAAATTAATAAATTCATATTTTTCATTAAATTCTCCAATAATTAAACTATCTATAATATTCATAGCACCCAAAGTATATACCTTACAAGAAAAATTGTAATTCTCGTTGGTATATATTGTGTCATCACCGAAAATATTAAAATAAAAACTTTCATTTGGTAGTAAGTTATTATTAGTGTCATAAGTTATAACTCCATTCTCAATTAAACTATCAGGTTCAACGTAATAATAAAAGTTTGACGTCTTGTCTTTGTTTGAAAAAGATTTCATTTTACACATATGAACATCATTAATATAAACATTTTCCATAACCAACTCATTATCTGGCGAATAAAAACGATCAAAACCATATTTTTTACCTTGTTTATAATGAATATATCTTTTTTTATTACCATTTTCATAAAATTGAACATAAGTTCCTACTCTTTCCCCATTTTTCACTCTTGTTATATCCTTTATTTGACCATTTTTATAATAAAGGTATCCCGTATAATTTAAATTACTCTCATAATCAGATTTATTATCAAATAAAAATTTTTCCTTTACTTCACCACTTTCATAGTAATCATATTTCTCGTACTTTTTAGTTTGACAATTAATTAAAGTAAATGAAATTATTGTTGCTATATATACTCTTTTTATCATTACATATAAGATTTGGTTATTTTCTGCTTCTATTTTGGATATTACACCATTTAATATAGCCAGTTTTCCAGCTATTTTGAATTGAATCGAGTAATAGAGTATCCCCTTTATAATATTTTCCCATATTTCCATTTTTATCTATTTGAATCAAACCATCACAATCTTTGATAAAAGCATTTTTGGGTAAATCTTTACCATGTGGATTATTTTGATTTACTCCACTATTTGGATTCAAAACAGTTTCACTATTATTTGTAATATTTAAATCTATTTTTTCAGCTTCTTTATAAGCTTTTACTCCTAATTGAAAACTTTTTACCAATTTATTATATACCGTTGACAGTATTCCAGGAACTTTCATCGCTAAAAAGAGATCAACATTTATATTACCTATAAAATTATCATAGTGTTCTTTACTAAGTTTAACCGCAGCACCAAATCCATTGATAAATTCTGATACCAAAGTAGCCCCACCTTTTATTTCTGTACCAAAACTTCCCCAATTCGTATGACCAAAATTTGAAACAGTAAAGCTTTCATCACCAAATTTTCCCCAAACTGCTATCCAATCACCATTCGGACTTTGCCCAAACTGTCCCTTTTTTCGCCATGCAGCTATACGTGCCCTTAATTTCTCACCAATTCCTCCATCTCTGTCAATATAAGAAACAGGATTATTCCCCATACCCAAATAAAGACTCCAGTATTGCCCATAAGGGTCGGTATTCATCCAGCGGCCGGTTCTTCCATCGTATAAACGCAGTTCAAACTGATTGTAACCTGTTTCGGCATCTTTTTCAGCAAATTGTCCCTGGTAGCCAAAACGCTTGTCGTTCATGCTTTTTACACGGCCGGGCATTTCCATGCCAAAAGGATAAAAATCGGCAAAGGCTTCGTCAGAAAGGCTTCGTCAGGTTTTTTTAAACCGTCGAGGCTTTTGCTTATGGTTGCCCGTACATTGCCCAAATGGTCGGAAAGGCTGTAAAAGTTTTTGTGGTTTTCCATGTTAAAGGTACCAATACGGCTTGCCCCGTAAACAGGATACTCTTTGGGTAATAATGTTACGGTATTGTATTCGGCTATGTGTAGTATATTTCCCGAAATATCGCGGAAATACCAGGTGTCGGTATTGTTTTGGTTGTCGAACTTACGTATGCGGTAACCTTTGTCGTCGTATTCGTAGCGTACAATTAAGTTTGTGTGTGCAGCATCGGAATAAATGGCAGTTACTTTTCCGTAAACATCGTAATCAAAATAGCGGTTTTCCTGCACATCGGCAGTCATTTGCCCAATAGAATTGTAATGGTAATTGTTATCGGAGGCTGTTTGTCCGGCTTTCAGGTCGTTTAATTCTTCGTGGGATGTAACGGCATCAACAATGTTTATAAGGCGGTTAGTAGGCCCGCCAGTTATTACACTATAGTTGTAGGTAAAATTATCCATTGCAGGTGTACCGTTAATATGGTAAGCATTACGGCTTAATGTTTTTATATTCCCGTTAGGGCCGTAAGTTAAATTGCTAACAAGGTAATCGTCCATACTTGCAAATATAGCATTTGTAGAGCTTTTGTTTGGGTTTTCAACTGCTTTATTGGCATTTACATTAAAATCAGGGGTAAATTTTCCAAAAGTAGCACTGCTTAACCAGTTCCGGTTATTATAAGTGTATTTATACATCCACTGCCCGGTACCGGTAAGAGCAATACCCGATTCGGAATTAAAACTGTTATAAGCGGCTGTTTGCCAGCGTTGTGCAACAATATTTCCATTGTAAAGGTTATTGTCGGTAGTAGTATAATTAATATGTGTGTTTTTTCGAATATAGTCGCCGCTATAATAATCGAGGCTCATACCAAAAACATCTTCTGCAAAATTACTATGAATAGAACCGGCAAAACCATCTTTTCCCGGGTCTAACGGATTATTCTCGGCTTGTTCACCAAGTGCAGGATTGTTTATGCTTTTCAGCCAACCGTTAATGGTATATACATAGTCAATTCCTTGTAAATCTTCAGCCAGTTCAACCCGCTTTAGTGCACCGTGAGGGTAATAGAAGTATTCAGCCTGGTCGTTAATCAGAATATAGGTTGAGCCTAATGGCATATTTATTGGCGAAGCATTTGCATAACTGTATAACCATTGGCCGTATTTTGCTGTTTGCACTTTAATTAACCTTAAATCAGCATCATAGGTATAAATATGGTCGAAACGTTCTTCATAATTGTCTTTTTGGTAAATAGCAGAAAGTACATTGCCGTTAAAATCGTAAGTATAGTTAATAGTTACAAATTTGTTGTTCAATTCAGGATATTTTTGTACTACCCATTCAATACGCCCCATATAATCGTAACTATACCAGGTAGTAACTTTATCGTTCCGGGTTTTTGTAGCACGCCCTGCAGTAAAATGCTGATTATAGCCATTAACTAACGAACTTAGCCCGGGATCGGCAATATCGTATTCGGTAAAAGTTTGTTCATGGCAATATTGAGATTCAACAAGCCAATACGGATTAAACGAAGAAAATGAGCGTTCAGCTGTAGTTCCTCCGCCACCTCCATCATCGCCTGTTGGGGTTGGGTCAGGGCTGGGCATGGCTGCCGGAGGAAGCTGGCTGGTAAAATCGTCTACTGCCGGATCGGTACCGGTATTAAACCAGCCTGCTGTTTCGGCATCAAATTCGCCAACTTCAATAATTCTACCTGCTTTGTCATAATTGGTATATGAAATATTACCATTTACTCTCTGATGCGCGTTTTGCGAAAAGCGGATACTTCCATCAATTCGATAAATATACTCGGTACGTCCTTCGTCAACCGATTCGGTTGCCGTTAACCAACCTAATGAATTATATTCATTTTTTGCCTGCATGGTATGGTTATTCTCAACTCCTTTAGGAGAAAAAGAAGATATAAGCCGGCCTGCTTTGTCGTAATAATAAAGTGAATGAAACTGATAATTCAAATTATATTTTATTGCATTTACATTTGTTGGGTAGCCATTATCGCTATACCTTACAATTCGATAAAAACCGGCATTTAATCCTGATGGTTGAGTGTTGTAATTTAACTGATAAATCTTATCGTTGCTTAAATCAATAATATCATAATATATATCTGAATACGGATAGTAAAGATGAAGGTCGGACATACAATTTTCCGGTACATGAATGTCAATATATGATATTGCATCTAAAGAAGGCATACCTCTATTAATTGTAAATTTTGCCCCACCACTTATACAGGTTGAAATAGTATTACCGGATGCACTATAATAGGTAATACTTTCTTTACCATCCGGATCAACGGTTATGGTTTTAGTCATTCCTTCAAGTTCGGGGTTGAAAGCCTGCTTTACCAGCCATGATAATTCATCTGCATGGGCAGGCATGGTATAACTTTGGATTTCGTGTCCTTGCCCGAGACGAAAAGCTTCGCCTGCCAAGGTAATTTTTCGTATTGCCCCGGGTTGCGTTTTGCTATATTCTACACGAGTGTATGGATAAGATGAAGCGGGCACATAATCTTCAGGACTACTGTTGCTGTAGTATTTCCCAACTGAACCATTAAAAGTATTGTGTACAGGTTCAGGGTTATATATATTTTCAGGGAGGTCAAAATCGGTATAGCTATATTCCGAGCCATCGGGGCCACAGAAAAAATCAGCTTTATAATTTAAACCGGTACTGTTAGTGGGTGCCGGCAAACTGGTTAAAACAGCTCTTCCGTAAGCATCGTATATTGTTTGTGTAGCAAGTGTATTATTATTGGTAAAAGATCTGCTTTGGACTTGAATCACTTTGCCCAATTCATTAGAAAAAGTTTTACTGTCGGCAATTATATTACCGTTTTCATTATAAGCTGTACTTCTAATCCAGTTTTTTAACAAAGAAACTCCACCTTTTGAAGTGGTTGCCATAATATCTATAGTTTCATACTGATTATTATTTTGTTGGTCGGTAATTGTTACTGAATACCGGCCGTAACCAATACCGGCAAGGTCTTCGGTTGTGGCGCCTGTGTTCCAAAGAAATGCATAGGGTTGATAACCACCGGTCACAGTAAGGTCAATGTTTTGGTTTTCGTCAGTGCCTGTAACCAAATTATTAACTGTAATATTTACTAACGAGGGATCAATACTTGCAGTAACTTCACTACCGGCTTTTGCATGAAAACCGGGTGACCATGTTATTGACATTCCGGCAGTCATAGTAGCAGAACCACCACTTAAACCATTCCCTTCAACAATAAAATTGTTGGCAGTAATGCTATTAGTAGCAATGTAAGTTTCGGATGCACTATTGTTAATAGTTACGTTGTCAAATATTACATCAGCATCTTGTGCGTAAATAGTTAACATTAAGGAACTTAGAAAAAACAGGCTTAATATTTGTTTTATTTTTTTCTTCATATCTTCGGTATGAAAATTAGTTTATATTTTCTGGTTTCTTGTTATATAAATTAGTGTTTTAGTATTTATGTTAATTATTTTCTAAAACCTCTATTCTTTGCTTTAACTCCTTATTCTCTTTCTTCATTTCAATCATGTATAGTGTCAATTCCTCAATTTTTTGCAATAATACCGCATTCATTTCACCAAGATTAACACCTTCTTCTTCTACTTCTTTAGCAGAAGGGACATCGGGTAAATGTTTGTTTTGGTTAATGTAGTTTTC
>JAADHG010000046.1 GCA_013151975.1 Chlorobiota bacterium
TTGGAAGACAGCTTAAACAAAGACAAGGCTTTACAATATACAAGTGTTGGTATTCACAAAGACGATTTGAATTTTGAAATTGATCAATACCCAATTAAAAAGTTCGGTAGTCAAGGACAACAAAAATCGTTTTTAATTGCCTTAAAATTAGCTCAGTTTGATTTTATTAAAGCGCAAAGTGGTGTGAACCCCATTTTATTGCTAGATGATATTTTTGACAAACTAGACGAACAACGTGTGTCACAAATTATTACCTTAGTAGATGATGAAAATTTCGGACAAATTTTTATAAGTGACACACATCCGGAGCGAACAGAAAACGCTATAAAACATGTACATCAAACATATCAAATTTTTAATTTAGAATAGCATGTCAATAAAAAAACGCCATAACGACAATATGAATTTAGGTGATGCTCTAAAAGAATTTGTAGATGCTAATAAACTCCAAAAAGGGCTTGATAAAATAGATGTGCAAGATGTCTGGAAAAAACTCATGGGTAATGGGGTAAATAGTTACACTACCGCTGTACAATTAAAAAATAGCACGCTTTATGTTCAGTTAAGTTCTTCGGTACTCAGAGAAGAACTTAGTTATGGCAAAGAGAAAATAATTAATCTTCTTAATGAAGCTCTTGGAAAACCCTTAATTAACAAATTAGTTCTTAATTAAGTGTTAATTATTAGGCTTACCTAATAACAAGTATTGCGCATTTCAATTATTTACATTATCTTTAATTATCCCTCTATAATACTGCGTAATTCATTTTACTCAAATTATAGCTTTAAGACTCTAACAATGAAACCGTTATATCTAACAGCGCTCATTGTTTCTTTACTTACATTTAATTTTGTGAGTAGAAAAACTATATGTAAAAATGAGCCTTTTGTTTTTAAAATATGTGTTCCAGAAAGCTGGAGTCTTCTTTTTGTAATAAAAACTAGACTATCATGAGTAAAGAATTTAAAATTATATGTTTTAAAAGCGTTTTAAATATTATAGCACTAAGCTCTTTTATTTACGGTATTATAACTAACAACGAACTATTTATCTTTGCAGGAGGTGCTGGTATGATAGTATTTTTATTTATACTCTTCGGAAAAATTTTCAATCCGCTTATAGCTATTATATTAGGTATAATTTTAAGCATCTCGCTAACACCATGGTATTATGGAATATTTTGGGCCGTTGGTATTTTTTCTATCTTTCAAATAATCTCTTTTTTATACAATTTAGTTTCAAAACCAGATTTTTTAAAAAGTAGATTTAGAATTAATTAGTTTAAAAAGGTGTTTAATTTTTGTGGCTTAAAAATTTAATTCACAAAAAACAAAGATATTATTCTTTTAAATAGTATCTTCGCGCTTTATTAATATTTAATTTTTAACAATGAGTAAAGGAACAGTAAAATTCTTCAATGATTCTAAAGGATATGGATTCATTACAGAAGAAGGTTCAAGCAAAGATCATTTTGTACACATTTCTGGTTTAATTGACGAGGTTCGTGAAGGTGATGAAGTAGAATTCGACTTAAAAGAAGGTAACAAAGGATTAAACGCGGTAAACGTAAAAGTAATCTAAAATATACTTTAACAATTTACAATGTAAAGCCTATCAAAATATTGATAGGCTTTTTTTGTTGTTAGTACTTTGTTCCCTTTATTAAAATAAAAAGCCACAACTATTAAGTTGCAGCTTTTTTATATTGTTATTCTTCTTTTTTAGTTTAGAACATTTCTCTTCCCGAAAAATGAAATGCGCCTTCAATAGCAGCATTTTCATCACTATCACTACCATGTACAGCATTTTCGCCAATAGATGCAGCGTATAACTTACGTATGGTTCCTTCGGCAGCTTCAGCAGGATTTGTAGCTCCAATTAAAGTTCTAAAATCATCAACTGCATTATCCTTTTCTAAAATAGCAGCTACAATTGGACCACGTGTCATATATTCTACTAATTCACCAAAAAATGGACGCTCTTTATGTACTTCATAAAACGCTTGAGCATCAGCTGTAGTCATCTGTGTTAATTTCATCGCTACAATTCTAAATCCTGAAGCGGTAATTTTTTCTAATATTGCGCCAATATTACCTTTTTCAACTGAATCAGGCTTAAGCATTGTAAATGTTCTATTTGTTGCCATTGTTTTATTTAAAAATTTCGAGCAAAAATACAGCTTTTTAGTTTATTTGCAAGTTTAATAAGACTGTATTAACTCTTGTTGTAGTACATTATCTTCTCCTCGCATTTGCATTGTAACTGTAAGTTTATCAAAATTGAACTTTAAAATTCCAAAACTTTTTTCAAAAACTACATCTTTAATTCTGTATTGATTTGGCTCTCCTTTAAAATTTGCATAAGAATGTGTCAAACCACTAGAAGTAAAATCTATAATAGGATATGCTAAACTGTCAACTTCTTTTTTTGAAAACTCCGAAATATGTCTATCTCCAGAAAGAATAATAGTGTTTTTAGCATTAGTTGTTTTTATTATATTAATTAATTTATCTACTTCATGAGGCATATTTCCCCAGCTTTCAAAACCATGCTCAGATGATAAAAACTGAATACTACTCACTATAACATTAAAAGACGCTTTTGAATTTTGAAGTTGATTGGTTAACCATTCCCATTGTACTTCTCCGAGCATACTACCTTCTCCATAAACATTTGGCGTATATCGCTTTTGAGTAAGTGTATCCTTAGTTAGAGCAGTTCTAAAATAACGTGTATCTAGTAAAATAATTTTGACAATATTATCATTAATAGTATAGTCCTTAGCAAAATACACACCTTTTTGTTGTCGTCGCTCATCATTTTTATCAACATTAATAAAATCTAGAAACAAGTTTTGTGATTCTACTTTTTTAGAATATTCAATACCGCCATCATTTACCCCATAATCATGATCATCCCAAGTACCAAGAACGGTAATATTTTTAATAAAATCAGCATAATTAGATTCAGCTTTTTGTTTCTGATAATTTTGAGCCATCAACAACATATCCTCAGTATCTGTATAAATAACATCACCTCCCCAAATCCAAACGTTAGGTTTATTCTTTAATATTTCACCCCACATAACATTAGGCAAGACTTGGTTATTGCATGAGCCAAAAGCAATAGTAAAATCGTTAGAAACAACTTTAGTTTTTAATATTATTTCTTCTTGTTTTTTATTAGTTTTACAAGACACAAGAAGTATAAATAAGAGTAAAATGTATTTAGAATAATTCATTTATATGAATTTTGTGTCTTGCAAAATAACTAATTCCTTGTTAAAAACAAGTCTGGTCATATCTAAAAAATTGTATCTTCGCATGCGTATGATAAAAAACGATATTTTAGACATAAAACAATTGCTTGCAACTCCAAAAAAAGTTGTAATAATCCCTCATAAAAACCCTGATGGTGATGCAATTGGCTCAACTTTAGGGTTGTACCACTATTTAAAACTAAAAGGGCATGATGCTATAGTTATTTCTCCTAATGATTACCCCGAATTTTTAAAATGGATTCCTGGAGAAGATTCTATTTTAAAGTATGATGAAAACATACAAAAAGCTACTGAATTAGTGCAACAAGCAGAACTGCTTTTTTTACTTGATTTTAATACTTTACATAGAACAGGCAATATGGAATCAATTTTGGAAAGTTCTAATGCTATCAAAATTATGATTGATCATCATCAGCAACCTGATAATTTTGCAAAATATGTGTACTCCGATGCAACCATATGCTCAACATCACAAATGATTTATCATTTTATTGAAATGTTGGAGGATATAAATGCTATTGGTAAAAAATGAGAAAAAAGAAAAAAAACAAA
>JAADHG010000295.1 GCA_013151975.1 Chlorobiota bacterium
CTGCATTATTACCGTCAAGTTCAAGTAATTTTTTAAAAGCCCTATCCGCTTCTGCATAATTTGCTGAGTTAAATGCGGTTTCAGCAACTTTTATAGTTGATTCTTGTTCGCCTCTAACTGTTAAGCTAATGGTATCGTAATTAGAAAAATCGCTATATGTTGGGTTTGAAAAGTTATTGAATACAAATAATCCTAATAGCACTACAACACTTGCTGCAATTGCATATTTCCAAGGTGTGAGTTTTACCGTTTTTGTTACTGTAGTGTTTTCTTTATTAAAATAAGTATCAGAAATTGTATGGACATTGTTTTTAAATGCATTTAAAGACGCTTCATTTTCAAACTTATGTTCTAAAAAATTATTTAAATCTTTATAGGTTATAAATGCCTGTTTAAATTCAGGGTCGTTTTCTAATCTATTTTCAAAAGCAGCCATATCTTCTAAAGACAATGTTTTAGAGATATAACCTTCAAATAGTATGTAATCTTGATCGTTCATGACGTTAATTATAAAGTTGGTTATACTTTGGCGACTCTTGTACTAACTTGGTTAATTTGCCTATACATAACGATTTCTTTTTTCTTGCATAAGCATATGTTACGCCTAAGCTTTTAGCACCTCCTCCATAGATTTTATTTTAAAGGTAGCTTTAAGCAAATCTTTACATGCTGTTCCTAATTGTTGAAACATTGCATTGAATAAACTTTGTTTGTCTTCAAATAAAGTATTTTCATCAGCTAGTTCTAGAGCGCTGTCATTTTTAGATAAGACTTCTTCATTAATTGTTACCTCTTTATTGGTTGTTTTTTTTAATTCGTTTAGCCATTTACGCTTGCATAATAAAAAAAAGTAGGCATCAAAAGGACAGGTAAGTTGAAGATTTTTTTGTTTTGCTTGATTATAGATGGTTATTAACACCTCTTGAATAATATCTTTAGCACTATCCTCATCACCACTATTATTCTTTATATAACTAATTACTTTAGGAGCAAACTTATTATATATAGCTTGAATAATAAATGTGTTATTTGCTAGCAATCCCTCAATAAATTTTTGATCTTCATGTATGTCTTTATCACTCATTAACGCTTTTATTTTCAACTAAAATAAAAAAACTTTAAAACAAAAGGGTAACAATTTTTAAAGGATGTTGATATAAGGCTGTAACAACAAAAAAGTGTTACTCTAAAAACAGAAAAACAATTATTAAAATTAAACATTATGAAAAATTTAAAAACAATTTTAGGAACCCTTTTAATGACAGCCTTACTATTTACTAGCTGTTCAAAAAATGACGACGGAGACATTATTATTATACCTCCAACGGCTGATGACTTTTCTAATTTAAAACAAGATGCTATTGATGCACTTACACAAGAGTTTAGCTTTAATGCCGAAGACGGATCTACAACATTTACATCAGACAAAGGTGTAGAAATCACAATTAACGGAAACTGTTTAACCTTAAATGGTAATAGTGTAACAGGACAAGTAGATATTAAATATGTAGAACTTTTTGAAAAAGGAAACATGCTTACTACAAACAAACCAACAATGGGAGTATTACCAAATGGAGACAAAGCATTATTAATTTCAGGTGGAGAATTTCTTATAGAAGCCACTCAAAATGGACAACCTTTAGAAACCTCATGTGTTGTACAACTTATTATCCCTAATAATTTAACAGGAGGTGCGGATAACAATATGTTGCTTTGGAAAGGTAGAGTTGATGCTAAAGACAATCTTGCTTGGGATGAAGTTAATGGTGGTGCAGCAGGACAAGAGGGTGGTGTTTTTAATGAAGGTGGATCTTACTATGCATTTTTTAACGAATTTGGTTGGAGTAATGTAGATCGTTTTTATAACGACCCTAGACCAAAAACAACTATTCTAGTTGGTGTCCCTGAAGGTTATGACAATAATAATAGTGCTGTATATTTATCTTATGATGGTGAAGATTCAGGTTTAGCAAATTTAGATACTTACGATGCAGGAACAGGGTTATTTAGTGAGCATTATGGTCAGATTCCTATAGGTTTAGAATGTCAAATTATTTTTGCAACTGAAGAAGATGGCAACTGGAGATATGCAATTAAATCAGTAACTATTGCTGCAGATGATGTCTTTACATTTACTTATGATGAAACAACAGTAGTTACAGAAGCGCAATTAACAGCCATTATTAATGGCTTACCTTAAATGCTTAACCTAAACTATACTTTTGTTATAAGAAGTGGTGGTCTAAAAAACCGCCACTTTTTTATATATTTGTTTAAGTAACCATTTCTATTATGAAAAACACTCTATTATTAATTAGCTCTTTTTTTATTTGCCTTCAACTATTTGCTCAACAAGAACAACAAAAAGACACACTTGTAAGAACTGCAACAATCTTATATAAAGCAGATGATAATGAGGTGAATTTTATTCCTGAAACACCTGCTTTAGAACAAATAGCTGGAGCACCTAAAGCATTTTATTCTTATTATTGGGAATTTGGAGACGGTAATTATAGCAAAGAAAAGGCTCCAAAACACATTTATAAAAGCAAAGGAACATACGATATAAAATTTTGGGCAACCAATAATTACGATACAGGAAAACCACCTACAACAAGACCGAAAAAAGTAACCATAACCTCCGTTACTAAAGATTATAATGATGAAGCCTCTATGACAGAGAGTTTTACATTACAACGCAATAGAGAACCTATGCCAGAGGAAAATATTGTGGTTATTATGAGTTATAAAAATCCTAAAAATTACACTACCAATGGGAAACTGTTTCTATTTTATAACGAACAAAAATATAAAGCCAATAACTTTGATCTGTCTGATACAAGAACATATCATAACGAAAAAGAAATTATCGAAAACAACTTTGCTTTCACTAAGGATATTAATGACTCGCAAAGCTTTTTAGCTTCCTCTGAAAATATTATTTATGAAAAATTAATGCTTCAGGATTCTACTGAAAAAACCAACTTACCCTTAACCATTGAAACTTCAAAAGCATACTATAAAAACTTTAAATTATTAGAGTTTGACAATATGCAACCTAACGAAGAGCGCAATATCTTTTTCACATTAGAAACCACTCCCGAAATGCTAAAGGACACAAGTGCCATAATTAGTGTAAGAGGTGTTTATGTACCAGACAGTAACTATGACAATCATAACGTAAAAGACATGGAAATGGAGATTGTAACTTCTCACGACCCAAATAAAATGTCATCTAATGGTACATTTATGAATTACCGCCTAGTACGCTTTAAAACCTTAAAATATAAAATTAAGTTTCAAAATAATGGCGAAGGTCCAGCAAGGACAATACGCTTAGAAACAGACATTCCAGAAATGCTGGATAAATCTACTATAAAAGTACTAGACATGTATCCAAAGTGTAGAATTTGCCCAGAAGAGGAAGTTCGTTATAGTTGTTTAGACACTACATTTACCGATACACAGGCTATTTTTACATTTAAAAACATTTACTTGCCAGGAAGTGAACAAAAAAATGTAAAAGAATACGATTCTACCAAAGGATTTATAAAATATAGTGTCAAGTTTGCTAAAGATTTTCATAAAAAGAAAACAAAAAGTAGAACTGCTATTATTTTTGATAAAAATGAACCTATAATTACCAATTATTCCACAACCCGTTTTTTACCAGGAATATCTATTGGCGCAAAAACTGGGTACAATTATTACCTTGATTTACAAGATTCTAAAAGTTATTTTGTAGGAGCAACAGTTTCTCCCTATAAATCATACAGATGGTATTGGCAAGTAGAACTCGTAAACAGTTTTAATTCTTATACTACAAATAGTGTTACTGAACAAATTATTGGTGGTGCTCAAGGATTTGAACAATTACAGCGCCTTACCTCAACCGCTAACTTTACTAATCTTAATTGGGAAGTCCCTATATTAATACGCTATAATGTGAACAATTTTATTGGTTTAGGAGCTGGTATTCAAGCTAATTTTAACCTTAGTGAGAAACAGGATAAAACACTTTTAACTGAATATTTTGAAGGCACAACTCCCGACTTTGTGATTGACAGAAAAACCGAATTAAGTCAAAATACTAACTCATTTACAAGTCTTAAAAAAGGCATTTTAGTTGAAGCCACATTAGGCTTTGCGCGTATTGGTCCAAGCTTGGGAGCACGTTATGTTATGAATTTTGAAGACAATTTTAACTACTGGCAATTTTATGCCATTTGGAAGTTTTAAAGCTTAAGGCTTATTTTGTATTTTACACTTATGAGAAAACAACTATCTCTTATTTTTTTAGTACTCTATGGAGTTGCTTTTTCTCAAAATTTAGAAGATGAAATTTACGTTGCAACTGAAACCTTTAATAACAATTCTAATACAACTGCATACA
>JAADHG010000072.1 GCA_013151975.1 Chlorobiota bacterium
TTTGAGCAGACACAGAAAATGGTAAAACAAACATTAAAAACAGAAACAAAAATACCTTCATTATAACTTAGTTCTCTTTTTTAAACGATTTAAAGAAGCATTTAGTTCAAAACCCAACAATAAAATATTGGAGTTAAGCCATAAATAAAGTAGTAATATTAATAAAGCACCAATAGAACCATACAATTTATTGTATTGCGAGAAGTTTTCAATATATATTCCAAATAAATAAGATGTTAATATAATAAGTAAGGTTGTAAACAATGCTCCAATGGAGAAGAAACGAGAAAGTTTACCTTCTTTTGTACCAAAATAGTATAGTGTTGCTGTAGTTATGTAAATCATGATTACAAAAAACAAATACTTAGCAACAACAATTCCTGTTTCGCTTTGGTTTTGACCTATAATCCCTCTATTTTCAAGATTTTGTATCACATAAATATTAAAATATGCAATTACGACAACTGTTACTATAACTAGCATCGCTAAAATTATAGCCACTCCGGTAGCATATAAATATTGCTTAAAAATATTACGATTAAATTGCGTATGATAAGAGTTTTCAAACCCTGAAAATACTGAATTTACGCCATTTGCCATTAATAGTATAGATAATAAAAACACCGAAGAAAGCAAGCCTCCTCTATTTGTACTTTCAATGTCTTCAAAAATATTATTAAAGAAAAAATCGGAGGTGCTAGGAGGTAAAAACGATTTTAAAAATGTCATAAAATCATCATGAAAATTATCTATTGGCACATAAGGAATTAGAATCAATACAAAAATTAAGAACGGAAAAATAGCTGTAAAAAAACTAAACGCTATGGCTCCTGCTCTAGATGTTAATGCGCCTTTAACAATACCAATAGTGTACATTTCTAAAAGATCGTAAATAGATAAGCCTTCAAACCCTGGGAGTTTAATTTTTTTAAGAAACCGAACCACCAAGTTAAGTATTGGTATTTTATCTAGTTTATCTTCTATGCGTTTGGTCATGTTAAACCGCTTTTAAACTTAAGTCCATATTATATACCGAATGTGTTAAAGCACCACTTGAAATATAATCTACACCACACTCAGCATATTTACGTATGGTATTCTCGTTAATCCCTCCCGATGATTCTGTTAAACACTGGTTGCCAATCATTGCTACAGCTTTTCGAGTATCAACATAGTTAAAGTTATCAATTAAAATTCGATAAACACCTTCACTCTTCAAAATTTCTTCAATCTCATCAAGATTTCTCGCTTCTACTATAATTTTTAAGTTACGATTAGAATCTTTTAAATATTGCTTAGTTAAATCTATTGCTTTGGTAATGCCTCCAGCAAAATCTATATGATTATCTTTAAGCATAATCATATCATATAATGCGAATCTATGATTCTCTCCACCACCAATTTTTACAGCCCATTTTTCTAAGGCACGAATTCCTGGAGTTGTTTTTCTGGTATCTAATATTTTGGTTCCTGTACCTTTTAATAAATCTACAAATTGTTTTGTTTTGGTAGCAATAGCACTCATACGTTGCATAGCATTAAGCACCAAACGTTCAGCTTTTAAAATAGATTGCGAAGCACCTTCAACGTAAAATACAATATCGCCAAAATACACCTCGGAGCCATCCTCAATAAGTGTTTCAACGGTAATATTTTTATCTATATAAGCAAACACTTGTTTCGCAAATTCAACGCCAGCAATTACACCTTCATCTTTCACTAGCAGTTTTGCTTTACCTTTTGCTGTAGCTGGAATGCAAGCTAATGAACTATGATCACCATCACCAACATCTTCACGAATAGCATTGGCGATAATTATGTCAACTTCTTTTTCAAATTGGACCTTGCTTATCATTACTTTTTCTTTATTGCTAAAATATAAAGGATTTACGATATTTGTTTTACGATTTATGATTTTTAAAATTTTCGAGATTAAAACTCTAAAATCGCAATCTGTAAATCGTAAATTTAAACATGACTATAAAACTCCTGACCATAGGTAAAACCGATAACGCCCAATTACAACAGCTTATTAACGATTATCAAAAACGCTTGGGGCATTATATAAAATTCAATCTTGAAATTATTCCTGATTTAAAAAATGTAAAACATTTATCTGAAACTCAGCAAAAACAAAAAGAAGGTGACCTTATTTTAAATAAGGTTTCTAATTCTGATGTTTTAATTCTTCTAGACGAAAACGGTAAACAGTTAGACTCTATTTCGTTTTCTAACTACCTACAAAAGTACATGAACTCTGGTATTAAACAACTTGTTTTTGTAATTGGTGGCCCTTACGGTTTCTCGCAAGACGTGTATACTAAAGCACAGGGGAAACTGTCGTTATCAAAAATGACATTCTCACACCAAATGGTGCGGTTGTTTTTTATTGAGCAATTATATAGAGGGTTTACTATTTTAAAAAATGAACCTTCCCATCACAAATAAAAAGAGGAGCTTTTAAAAGCTCCTCTTTTTATTTTATTGATGTGCGAAATGTTTGCTTCCGTTTTTTTAGCTGTTTTTCAAGGTCTTTAATGGTGTTTTTTACCGCACTTTCATAATTCTCTTCATTAGAGGTCGCAAATATTCGAGGTCCAGGAATACTTAACTCCATCTTGCAGATTTTACCTTTAATTTTTGCATTGTTTTCATGCTCAAAATGTACTTGCGCACTAATAATCCATTCGTACTTATTACCTAATTTTTGTAATTTCTTTGTCACATATTCGTTCATCGCTTCACTAGTTGCCATATGAACATATTGAATATTTACTGTCATAGTGTTTTATATATTAAGTTATTTTATACTCAAAATTAGTAGACTTAAAATTTGTTTCAGATGATATAAATCATATTATAAAATTATTATTCTATTACATTATTTAAAGTAAACTTAGCATTTTTCATCATGATTATTTGTCCTTTTTCATTAGGATGCAAACCGTCATCAAAAAAATGTTTTTGAAGTAAATTATTTGAAAATTCAATATAAGGAAATTCTTTTTCAGTACAGTAATCAATTAACATTCTCTTATAACTTCTAATACATTCTGAATAATTCTCTTGTACAAAATTTAATTCATTCAAATTAAAAAAAGGTGTCGGTATGCCAATAATTGTTTTAATATCATGATGCTTAGCAAGTCTAGCCATAGCATGAATATTTGAAATAATGTGCTCGTCCTTTAATCCAAACCATAAATCGTTTGTACCTCCAGTTATAATAACTTGCGTTGGTTTATACGTTTCAACAACGTGATTAAACCGGCTTAGCATTCCTGCTGTAGTATCGCCATTTACACCACAATTAATCACTTCAATATTTAATTCTTTGCTTAATAAGGTTGTCCATCTTTGGGCATTTTCAATCTCATACCCAAAGGTTATACTATCTCCAATACAAACAATTTTAGGCGTATTCATTTATTTAATTTTTCTAAATAGTGTATAAACATAAGCTCTTGTATCTCCCGATGGCATTGTATAGTTATAATTAAACGCTTGTAGTAATTCAAAATTATCTCCTAATTTGTCTTGAAGCATGTGCTGGTTATATCTATGCACTGGAAGTCCGCTACATTTCGTCGCTCCTTCGAGATTAAACGTAGCTATTATTACAAATCCGTTATCCTTTACAAGTGTTTTAACAAGATTGAAATATGTATTTTGTTCATTTGTATCATTAAAAAAATGCAACACTGCTCTGTCATGCCATAAATCGATTTTATTTAAGCTTACTAACGCGGTTGGTTTTGTTAAATCATCAACAATCCATTGTACAGCATCGCCTTTGTCTCCTAATCTTGTTTTTAGTTTATTTAAGGCTACTTGGCTTAAATCATTAGCTATTACATTTGTATAACCTTGTTTCAACAATTCGTCAACAAGTGTTGTTGCTCCTGCTCCAACATTTAATATTGAGGCATCAGGATTTAAATTACATTTTTTAATCAATCGTAATGAGGGTTCTAAGTTATCCTCATACCAACCAAGTTTATGTACTTCGGTTTTAGTATAAGCACTATTCCAATGCGACTTTAAGTCTTGTTCGTGATTTATGTCTTCAGATGAACAACTTATATTTTCTTTATTCATTATTTGAGGATTATTATATCTTACACTTCATATATCAAATACTAAACGAATTTAGCATATTTTTTGTTTAAATCATTATAATATTACCTTTGAAAACTCACTTTATATAATTATAATGAAAATTGTTTTCGCCACCAATAATACTAGCAAACTAAAAGAAGTACAAGCCCTTGTACATAATTCTATTACCCTATTAAGTTTAAAGGATATTGGTTGTTTTGAAGATATTCCAGAAACCCAGAATACCATTAAAGATAATGCCATTCAAAAAGCAACATATATTAAAGAAACCTATGGTTACGATTGTTTTGCAGACGATACTGGACTTGAGGTAACCGCTTTACATGGCGCTCCAGGAATCTATTCGGCACGTTATGCTGGCGAACAACGCAATGCCAAGGATAATATGGACAAACTGTTACATGAATTAAAAGCACATTCTAACAGAGAAGCACAATTTAAAACAGTAATTGCATTACATTATAAAGGGCAGTTTCATACGTTTACTGGTATTTGCAAAGGCGAGATTACAACAAAAAAAAAAGGAACTTATGGGTTTGGTTACGACCCCATTTTTAAACCAAAAGGTTACAACAAAACTTTTGCAGAAATGGATTTAGAGTTAAAGAATGAAATAGGTCATAGAGGAAAGGCTATAAGGCAATTAATATACTTCTTGTCCAAATTATGAGATTCCTGCCTACGCAGGAATAAATTGGTCATCGTGGAAAAGCAGTATTACAGTTGATTGCTTTTTTAAATAGTCTATAAACATTTGTCAAACGTAAAGTGTTTAAAGCTAAGTATTTCTCTTGATTTTAAAATTTAAAACCTAAATTAGCTTACAATTAAATTTCATTTATTGAAACGAATGACAACTCAATATTGTGTAATTAACTAAAAACTTAAACATGAAAAGACTATTTATAGTGTTTATTTTTACTGGAATTTTGGTTTCATGTAACTCAAAAGATAAAGACACCAAGCAAGAATCATCTAAAAGTGAAACAGAATTAATAAACAAAGCGTCAGAAGAGGTTAATGAACAATTAAAACCTATTAATACCGATGAAGCTTTAATCGCTACCGCATTAATGGCTGCTCCAAAAGAAAGCAGGATGGGATGTAAAGTTATCGGATACAATATGGCAGGTGAATTTGTTACACTTAAAGAAGGTGATAATGAATTTATTTGTTTGGCAGATGATCCTAATCGAGATGGTTTTAGCGCAGCTTGTTATCACAAAAGCCTTGAACCTTTCATGGCTCGAGGACGATCTTTGAAATCACAAGGAAAAACAGCAACGGAAATATTTAATATTCGGGAGGAAGAAGTGAAATCCGGTAAACTTGTTATGGGCAAGGCTGGATCGACTTTACATATATACTTTGGGGCGGGAACTTTATATAACCCTAAAACATCTAAGGTTGCAGGAGCGCAATACAGATATGTCGTTTATTTGCCTTGGGCTACTGCCGAATCTACTGGTTTACCCGAAGTACCCTTTGCACCAAATCATCCTTGGATAATGAATCCTGGGACACATAAAGCGCACATTATGTTCACTCCATTAGTAGCAAAAAGTAGTGAACAGTAATTTAATGAATAAAAAAATAAAATTGTGTATCGTGGAAAAGTAGTGTTGCAATTTATAAACGGTTGTTAAAAACAAAAGCCTATAAGCAACCTATTTCTCTTGATTTTAAAAATTGAAAATCCTAACTTCGCTTATCGTTCGATATAAATCATTGAAACGAATGATAACTATACATTAGGCAACATTTAAAAATAATAAATGAAAAAAGTAATAGAAGAAAATAATAGAAGAGACTTTCTTAAAAAATGTGGTCTATCAACTGTTCCATTTTTACTTCCAACTGTTGGTTTAAATGCAATGTCTTGGTCAGAAAACAACAAAATTGATTTAACAAATAATCCTGAAGTAGCAGTCAACTTTATTTATGATGGTCTTGAGCTATCACCTCGACAGTATATAGAAAAACTTACTGAAATTGATCAAGGAGAAAGCCTTGAACCTGACTTCTACGGAAATGGCGGAACCACCAAAGAACTTGAAGAAAGATTTGCAAAATTAACAGGAAAGGAAAAAGCCATTTATTTACCAACTGGAACAATGGCGAATCAGTTAGCTATAAAGTTATTGAATGGAAAGAATACCAAAGTAATTGTGCCTGAAAACTCACATATTTTCAAAGATGAGGCTGATGCCTCACAAAGTGTTCATAGACTAAGATTAGTTCCTATAGGTAAAGACAAATCTTATTTTCAATTAGACGATTTAGTAAGTACCGTAAAATATATCAATGAAAATGAGGTGTTCCGAAGTGGGTTAGGTACGGTTGTAATTGAAAATCCCATTAGGCGTGCTAATGGAACGGCAGTACCTATTGAGACTATTAAAGAGGTTAGTGCCTATTGCAAAAATAATGGCTATAAGATGCATTTAGATGGTGCTCGTATCCATTTAGCATCAGCATTTACAAATGTTTCGATTGAGGAATACGCTTCTTATTTTGACACAGTATATGTGTCATTATACAAATATTTAAATGCAAATGGAGGAGCAATGCTTTGTGGTGATGCAGAGATTATTGATCAACTTTCTCATCAGATAAAAATTCTTGGAGGAACTATGTTTCAGAACTGGAATAACACTGCTATTGCTTTACATTATTTAGATGGGATTACTGAACGGTTAAACCAAGTGGTCGTTACTGCCAATAAATTAATTGATGAGCTCAACAAAATAGACGGAATTAGCATAAGCAGTACAAAGAATGGAACTAATATCTATAACCTTAAATTAGCTAATAATATTAGTTCAAAAGAACTAACGAAAAAATTATTTGAAGAACATAATATTCGGTTACGTTCTGGTGAAAATGGTACTGTGCGATTTGCAGTAAATGAAAGCTTGCTTACTAGAGATTTGCAGGGAATTATTAATGCTTGGAAAACAGTTGCTAATCAATTGCGTAAATAAGAAAACGTTGCCTAACAATGGCTATAAATAATTGCTTGTTCTCGCCTACTTCTGAAAATCCTCTCGGATTTTCAGTTTAGTGTGTACTTACAAAGTTAAGTGTTAAACCACGCAACTATTCATAGCCGAGACCGATAAGCGTAACTCCAGAAAAGTATACCAATTCTAAGTTATTTCATTCATAAAAACCCTTTCAAAATTAACAAGTCAAATAAAAGTGTATCTTTGCACCTTGAAACTCAAAAAATGGGTTTTTAAATTCCTCAGGGTGAGGATGTGTTACTAGAAGTTTAGGTTTAAGTATGTCGATTCGCTTCTTTATGTAACACTACATAACGCAATTGAATACTTAATATTTAGAATGAACGCATTCCAAAAACTTGGTCTTGAGGAAGAAATCCTGCAAGCCATAACCGACTTAGGTTTTGAAACACCTAGTGAAGTACAAGAAAAATCAATCCCACTTTTATTAGAACAAGAACGTGACCTTGTGGCATTAGCCCAAACAGGAACAGGTAAAACTGCTGCTTTTGGCTTTCCAATGTTGCAAAAAATAGATGTAGATAGTCGTACCACGCAAGGGCTTATCTTATCGCCTACGCGCGAACTTTGTTTACAAATTACTAATGAAATTAAATTGTATGGCAAATACTATAAAGGCTTAAATGTTACTGCCATATATGGTGGTGCAAGTATTACAGACCAAGCACGACAAGTAAAGAAAGGTGCACAAATTATTGTGGCAACTCCTGGACGTATGAAAGATATGATTAGCAGACGCTTGGTAGATATCTCTAAAATAGAATATGCTGTTTTAGATGAAGCCGATGAAATGCTAAACATGGGATTTTATGAAGATATCACAGATATTTTATCACATACACCACAAGAAAAAAGCACTTGGTTGTTTTCGGCTACCATGCCCAAAGAAGTGTCGACCATTGCAAAAAAGTTCATGAATGAGCCACTTGAAATTACTGTTGGCAATAGAAACGAAAGTACCAATAGCGTTTCACATGAATACTTTTTGGTAAATTCCAGAGATCGTTATCAAGCTTTAAAACGATTAGCCGATGCCAATCCTGATATTTTTTCTGTTATTTTTTGTCGTACAAAACGCGATACTCAAAAAGTAGCTGAAAATCTTATTGAAGATGGTTATAGCGCTGGGGCTTTACATGGCGATTTAAGCCAGAACCAACGCGATTTAGTCATGAAATCGTTTAGAAACAAACAAATACAAATGCTGGTAGCTACCGATGTTGCTGCGCGTGGTATTGATGTAGAAGATATTACTCATGTTATAAATTACCAGTTACCAGACGAAATTGAAACCTATACACACCGAAGCGGACGTACAGGTCGTGCAGGAAAAACTGGTGTTTCAATGGTTATTGTCTCAAAAAGTGAAGTGCGTAAAATAAAAAGTATCGAACGTATTATTAAAAAACAGTTCGAAAAAAAGGAGATTCCTGATGGTATGGAAATTTGCGAAGTGCAATTAATGTCTCTTGCCAATAAAATTCATACTACCGAAGTGAATCATGAAATTGATAAATACTTAACAAGCATCAATGAATTATTCGAAGATACTACTAAAGACGAATTAATTAAAAAATTCTTTTCGGTAGAGTTTACACGCTTCTTTAATTACTATCAAAAGACTAAGAATCTTAATGTTGAAGATTCTCGTGGTGGCGATCGTGATGGTGGTCGTGATTATAGTAGTAATTCAAACGACTCGCGCTATTTTATCAATGTAGGTCGTAAAGATGGTTACGATTGGATGAAGCTGAAAGACTTTTTAAAAGACGTTTTAGAACTTGGAAGAGACGATGTCTTTAAAGTAGATGTTAAAGAAAGCTTCTCTTTTTTCAATACCGAAAAAGAATTGCAAGAAAAAGTATTGGCATTCTTTACCGACTTTAAACATGATGGTCGCTTTGTAAATGTTGAAGTGAGTGAAGATAGAGGAAGAAGTAGAAACAGAGGTGGTGGACGACGTAATGATAGACGTGGTGGCGGAAGACGCGACGATAGAAGAAGTGGAGAAAACCGTTCAAGCCCAAGAAGCGACAGAAGAGGTGGAGAAAACCGTACAAACTCAAGAAGTGACAGAAGAAGTAACGACAGACGTTCTGACTCAAGACAAGGTTCTGGTAATAGAAGTGAACGACGCAGTACAGATAACACATCTAGATCAAGGCGTTCGGATGCTGGTTCTGGATCAAAAACTTCAAGAGCATCAAGACCAAGACAAAGTAGAAGATAATAACTATTCGTGTTAATTTTAAGTCAAAATTATACCCTAAACTTTATTTCTCCGTTTTGTTTAGTACTTTTATAACTTAAATGCTTTAGATGAAAAAACTTTTCCTACTATTTAGTTTAATATTTGTAACAGCTTTGGGCTTTGCTCAAAATAATACGGCTGTTAAGGGTACTATTATTAGATCTGAAAATGGAAAACCTCTAGAGAGTGTTAATATTGTTAATTTAACACAGGTTATAGGAACTACAACAAATAGTAAAGGTGAGTTTGAAATTAGAGCAAATGCTAATGATACACTTCACCTTTCTTATTTAGGTTATAAATCAATTAAAGTATTAGTCACCAATGACTGGATAAAATTTAACACGAATGCATCTATTGAAATGACCGAATTGGCACTGGCGTTAGAAAAAGTTGTTGTAAATCAGCTGCGATTAACGGGCTATTTGGAAGTAGATATAAAACAAGTGCCTTTACATAATAACACACGTTACAGTATTTCTGGATTACCAAGTACTGGATATGAAGCTGGTGGTACACCAAATACCGTTACTAAAGTATTAGGAGCCATCTTTAATCCTGCCGATTTCTTACACAATATCTTTGGGAAGAAACCTCGTGAAATGCGCAAGCTAAGGCAAATGAAAAAAGATGACGAAATACGAAATCTTCTGGCCTCACGTTTTGATCGTGAAATGCTTACTGCATTATTACAAGTTGAAAAAGTAGATCTTGATTTATTGGTAAGCGAATGTAATTACTCTAAAGATTTTATAAGAACTGCAAATGATCTTCAAATTCTTGATGCTATTAGCGAATGCTATGAAGAATACAAAGTATTGAGTAAAAATCGCAGACGCTTATAATTATTATTGTCTAGAATGTAACGCGATTCTATTGCCTTCAGTATCTATAAAAAGTGCCATATAACCAATATCTGGAGATATTTGTGTTTTAGGTTGTACCACTCTTCCTCCTGCTGCTGCTATTCTACCAAGTTCATTACTAACATCACTAGATGAAAAATAAATTAAAATACCTTGGGAATCACTTGATTGATAGGCTTCATGTTTAATTAAAGAACCTGATGCGCCTGATTTACCTTCAGTAAAAGGAAACCAACCCATCAAAACACCACCAAAATCTTGCACTTGAATATTTATATTAAATACTACATTGTAAAATGCTTTAGCTCTATCCATATCGTTAACAGGAATCTCAAACCATCCTATCATATTGTGTTCCATATATTTATTCCTTTTGTTCTAACACTTGCTTTAAATTGGATAATCCTTCTTCAAAATCTTTACCAACAGCTTTATCCATATTCATAAATAACATAAAAATACTTATCGGAAACTTGTTCTTACCCGTAAATCCCCAAGTAACCATGGTGTGTCCTTCATCAACTTTATCTACAACCAAATGTCCTATAGATTCAGACTTCCACGGCTTTAAAAAACGTAGTTGTGTATCGATAGATTCATTTTCTATAATACTGAGTATTTCTTGCTCACCTTCGCCAACTTCTTTATTACCCAGCCATCTGCATACAAATCCAACTTCTCCATCAACACCATCATAAGTTTGGATCATTTTTGGATCCTTTTTTTTCCAAGGCGACCATTGGTCTTGATTTCTAAAAAACTTTAAATACTGAAATGTATCATGCAATCCTTTATTAATAATTATGCTTCGGTTTACCTCGTATCCTTTTGGTGCAATTAACCCTAAAATGACTATTATAAGTGCAATCCCAATAATTACATATAAAAATATTTCCATGGTTAGTGATTTTTAAATGATTGTTCTAAAATTACAAAATTTACTGCTCACTTTTATAGCGCTCTAAAATTTTATCAAAACTCTTTATAGTTTTCTTACACCAATCAAATCGCTTCTCTAAAAGCTCTGTATTATTAAGTTGCCAATTTATATCAGACTTTTTTAATTGAGAGGTCACATGCTGTAAAATAATAGCTGCCGATACCGAAATATTTAAACTCTCGGTAAAACCAACCATTGGTATCTTTAAAAAGCAACTGGCATTTTCCATAACCTCTTTTGATAAGCCTTCGGTCTCTCTCCCAAAAAAGAAACACGATTTTTTAGTAACATCAAACTCCTCCAACATACAATCGCTATCATGTGGCGTTGTTGCAACAATTTGATAGCCTTTTTGCTGTAATGCCTTTATACAATCTGATACTGAATTATAGCGTTGCAAATCTACCCATTTTTGTGCACCCATGGCAATTTCTCTATCAATGCGCTTTACATTTTGCTCTTCAATAACATGCAATTCCTGAATACCAAATACATCACAACTACGCATTACAGCACTTGTGTTATGCAATTGGAATACATCTTCGGTGGCTACTGTAAAATGTTTTGTGCGTTGTGAAAGCACCAACTCAAAACGTGCTTTTCTGCTTTCGGTTAAGTACGATTCTAAGTATTCTATGAGTTTTATGTCTGCCATGAAATTTCTTTGGTTTCAATGTAATAAAACTAATTGATATTCTTCACTTTGTTCAGAATGGCATATTGATTACTTTTATAAAATGAAACACATCGTCGTACTTACAGGCGCAGGAATGAGTGCCGAAAGCGGCATTAAAACCTTTAGAGATGCCGATGGTTTGTGGGAAGGTCATGATGTTATGGAAGTAGCTTCTCCACAAGGATTTGCAAACAATCCTGAGCTGGTTTTAGACTTTTACAACCAACGCCGCAAACAACTTTTGAGCGTTAAACCTAATACTGCACATATAGCTTTAGCAAAATTAGAAACAGATTATAAAGTTTCCATTGTTACTCAAAATGTTGACGATTTGCATGAGCGTGCAGGAAGTACTAACGTGGTGCACTTACATGGCGAGTTATTAAAAGTGCGAAGCACTTATGACGATAATGATATACAAGATTGGAAAACCGATTTAGTACTTGGCAACACTTGTATAAAAGGATACCAATTACGTCCTCATATTGTGTGGTTTGGAGAAACTGTTCCAATGATTGAAACAGCCATATCTATTTGCCAAATCGCTGATATATTACTAATTATTGGCACGTCCATGCAAGTATATCCTGCTGCTAGTTTAATGCACTATGTAATCCCCGAAACTAAAATTTATTATATAGATCCTAAACCAGCAATTAATGGTGATAATCAAGTTATAGTTATTGCCAAAAAAGCTACCTTTGGTATACAAGATTTTGTAAACTTATTACAATAAATAAAAAATGAAAAGCTCATTTTTTACAATTATTATTTTATCTATTTTATTTGGAGTAAATCCCTCATTATTTGCACAACATTCGCAGCCAAGCTCAATTCAGCCTAATAAAATTACTGATAAGATAAAGTTTGATGGAATACTTAACGATTCCATTTGGCTCTCATCACAACACATTAGCAATTTTACACAAAGAGATCTCGATTTCGGAAAACCAGTTACTGAACGTACTGAAGTAGCTGTAGTTTACAATAGTCATACACTTTACATTGGTGTATGGTGTTACCAAAAAGATGTTAGTAAAATTATAGCAAATAGTATGAATACAGATTTTGACTATAGAACAGATGACAATTTTCAAATCATGATTAGTCCTTTTGATGACAATAGAAGTGGTTATCTTTTTGTGACAAATCCAAATGGTGCACGTGCAGATATTCAAATATTTAGTGGCGAAAATGGTAATAGAGACTGGAATGGCGTCTGGGATGTTAAAACAACAATTACTGATGAAGGTTGGTTTGCTGAAATAGAAATCCCTTTTAGCACACTTCAGTTTAAAAAAGGAACTGTTTTAAATTGGGCACTTAATTTTGAACGCGATATTGTTTCCAAAAACGAACAATCCCTATGGCAAGGTTGGTCGAGAGATTACACTATTTATGCTGTTGTAAATGCAGGGCAACTCACAGGAATTACAGATATTTCTTATGCTCAAAAATTTGAATTTAAGCCTTATGGCTTAACAGGTTGGCAATATAATGCTGCTGAAGCGAATGATTTTACAGCAAAATTTGGAGCAGACCTAAACGTAAACCTCTCTCCTACACTCAAACTCAACTTAACAACGTTAACAGATTTTGCTCAAGTTGAAACCGATAGGATTCCTGTTAATCTAACACGTTTTAATATATTCTTTCCTGAAAAAAGACAATTCTTTTTAGAAGGGTTCGACCTATACAATTTCTATCTAGGCGATCGTAATAATGTATTTCATTCGCGCACTATTGGTATTGAAAATGGTAAGCAAATAGATATTATTGCAGGAGCACGTGTGTTTGGTAAAATTGGGAAAAACAATATTGGTTTTCTAAACATTCAAGAGGATAAAATTGATACTATTCCTACAACTAATAATACTGTTTTACGTTACAAAAGAGACATTGGTAAACAATCTTATATTGGTGGTATTTTTACAAATGTAGCTAACAGCGAGCATTCCAATCAAGTTATTGGTTTAGATGCCTCCTTTAGAACTTCTAAATTTTTAAAAGATAAAAATCTAATAATTGATGGCAAAATTACTACCAGCCTCAAGAATTTTGCCATTCAAGATAATGCGCTTACTTATAGAGTTTCAATAGATTATCCCAATGATTTGATTGATACCTTTGTGGCTCTAGGAAGCATGCAAAAAAACTTTAATCCCGAATTGGGCTTTATAAGACGCACCAATTACAATTCTTACACTTGGTTTATAAGATTCACCCCAAGATGGTTTTCTAGTTTAGGTGTTAAACGTATGTCTTTTAAACCCTGGGGCGTTTCGGTTTATCAAACAAAAAGCACAGGAGAACTAGAAAGTCTTTCCAACGAAACCAGACCAATTGGAGCGGTTTTTAAATCGGGAGAGCGATTTGAATTTAACTTAATTCAAAATTTTGATCGTTTAGATAATGCTTTTGAAGTTACCAACACCATTAGTATTCCTACTGGAAAATATTGGATGCATAAATACGAGTTTCAGTTTGAAACCTACCAGTCAAGAAAAATATGGATAGCTTTACTCTATAATTTTGGAGATTTTTATACTGGAAAAATAAAAACTTTTGAAAGCGAACTTGGTATTAATTTCAACAAACATATTAATTTAAATACCAGCTACAACTATAATCAGGTTGATTTACCGGAAGGTAGTTTTACAACACATGAAGTAGCTACTTTTATTAATTACTCGTTTACAACACGTTTAAATTTTTCTTTGTTTGGACAATACAATAGTTTGGATGAAATTATGATTTATAATATTAGATTACATTGGATACCACAAATAGGCTCCGACTTATATTTTGTTTATAATATTGGCTACAATGAACCCTTAAAACAAATCGATTTTTTAAAACCTAATACCATGAGTGCGGTTGCTAAATTAACTTACAGGATTACTTTTTAATTATAAATTTGTATACAAGATTACCTTATCAAACTAAAATGGCCTCTTAACACTTTAAAAGCACCATCTAAGCTCACTAATTTTGCTACAAACCAATAATCTGACGAGCGAAGTTTACTACCATTAAAAGTACCTGACCATCCTTCTGACGAAGGAGAGAGTTGTTTAACTAATTTACCAAAACGATTATAAATTAAGATACTTGAACTTTGCGAAAAGGCATTACTCCATCCTTTAATATTCCAAGTATCGTGATACCCATCATTATTTGGTGTGAAAAATTTTGGAAAGCCAAGAACAAACACTTCTATTTCAGCAATTCCGCAACCGTTTTTATCCTTTATATATAAAATATGAACTCCAGCTGCAACCATATCAAAAATTGATTCATCCTGATATGGTCCTGAAATATCATCTAATGCAAACTCATAATCTCCTATTCCTAAATTATTATTTGAATTATTAATGGTTATAGTATTATTATTAGAAAAATCGATTACTGTAATATCTTCATCACTAATATCTGCGATTGCAGATTCAACTACATTAAATTGTTTAGGATAAGATTTGCACCCTTGATTTGAAATGGCTATTACTGTATAAATACCTCCAGAAGTTATTATTGCATCTGGTTGGTCACTAACAATTACCCCATTTTCATCTGTCCATTGGTAGTTGTAAATACCTTGAGGATTAAATGTCTCTAAAGTAATAGGTTGCCCATCGAGACAGAAAATAGAGGATTGATCTACTTCAAATTCTGGACGTGGATGCACGGTTAATTTTAAATGTGGCCCTATACCAAAACATTCACCATTTTCATCACTTTCTACACGAACATATAAAATTTGAGAAAAAGGAGTTTCGTTTATATAATTTATTTGAGAAATAATTTCATTTTGTTCTAACTGAGCATCTATAAGATTTCGATAATACTGAACACTTAAATTTTGTCCAGTAGGAAATTCGTTTAAAAATAATTGAGAGGCTTGTGTAAGATCAAACACATGTAGTCCATCAATTGTATCGTCATCGTCACAAAATTCAAGTTCTTGTATAAATCCTACTGGAAATGATGTTGTTGAAACCTGTAAATTAATAGTTGACACACTATAGCATCCATTAGCGTTTTCTACACGAGCAAATACTACATTAGCTATTGAATTGTTAAATGGTACTGAATTTACTGGATTAAAAGCAGTTTCGGCATCATTTAAATTTAGGTAATAGGTAATTGTTAATCCTACTGAATTTCCATTAGTTATCACATCATTAATTTCGGTTAAATTATAATCAGTAAACCCATCTGGAACGCCATCCTCATCACAATTTTTAAAAATTATGTTAGACTGGATAACAGGTAATGCATTGACTTGAATACTAAAAGAAGTTTCAGTATTACACGAATTGTCTAAAACATTCGAAACTCTAACATAAATAAATTGCCCATTTTGAATGGTATTTATAAACACCGAAGGATTGGCAATTTGATTTGTAAAAGTAGCATCAATAAAATATGAAATTGTAAAATCTGTAGCCGAAGAACCATTTAACATTAATGTTTCATTTATAGTTAAGTCAAATTGTGTAAAACCATTTGTATTATCACCATCTAAGCTGGTATCACATTCTTGCAAAGTAGAAAGACTAGGAATATTAACCGTTTCATGAATTAACACATCAACAGCCAACCTTGTAAGGCTTTCGCATCCATTAATAGTTTGAGAAGCATAGTAAGTTATTGAGTTTAAATTTACGGTTGAATTTAAAGCAGTTCCGCCAAAATCAGTTGTGTACCACAATATATTTGATCCAGTTACTACTAAATCTGCAATAGTTGCATTTTCAATATCACAAAATGTTTGTATAGTATTACCAATAGGATTAGGTGTTTTCTGAACGGTTAAAATTACTGGTGTTCTTGTAAGAGTAGTACAATCATTATCTATAGCGTCAATATAAAAAGTAGTAGTTGTAGCGACTATAGGCGTTGTAAACGAATTTCCTGATCCTAGTATAGCACCTCCTGTTAGTGAACTATACCAGTTAATAATACCTGCTGAAGCTGTTGCAGTTAACACTCCTGAACCCTCATCACAAATTAAGGCATCAGTTGTAGAAATAATAACAGGTAATATATTTACTGTAGCAATAACAGCTGTTCTAAATCCTTCTAAACAACCATTTACTAAAGCTAATGCATAAAAAGTTGTTGTACTATTAATAATAGGCGTATTAAATACATTACCTGTTCCTATTTGCGTTCCTCCTGAAGGCGCATCAAACCAGATTACAGTTCCCATTGATGGTAACGCTTCTATTGTAACAGTACCGGAATCGCATCTTGACCCACTTGTAGTTCCTACAATTGCTGGAACAGAAATTTTTGTACTTGCCGAAATATCAATAATTGGATCTCCAGGCATTCCTCCATACTCTACAATATAACCCTTAGGTTGATATGGTCCACTTGCAGCTCCAGTATTACTTAAATCATTCCAAGAACCATCAATACCAATTCCAGGTGCAGTAACATGTGCATAATCTTCATTTCCAGAACTATTAGGCTCGCCTGTATTCCAATTTGCATAATTTGGAGTTGACCCATTTATGCCTCCATTCCAGAATACAATTCCAATTTCTGGACCTGTCATCCATTGCCATACACCTTCGGTAACTTCATCGCTCCCTCCAATCCAACCAGTTCCTGCTGCTTGTTCTCCAGACAACTGCGCTTCTTCTGTACTACCTATTGTTGCTAAATAGCCTTGTAATCCAAAGTAAGTACGCGAAGCAGCCGCAACCTTAGCATTTGTCCAAGTTATTCCTAAATCTGAAATATATTCGTAGTAATGACCTGTTGATGGTAAAAAGTTAGCATCACCAATATTAAACGAAAAAAATTTGTCTCCAGAAATGTTAACAGCCGAACTTTCAAAAACTACATCTTTAACTGCAACAATTATATCGGTATAAAGAATTGGCGCATTGGCTATTCCATTAAAAGTTAACTTCCCTTCGGCACTACTCCAAGTAGCAATAATATTTGGGTGTACTCCTAACAAGTCTAACCTGTCTTGACCTAAAACATAACCAGAAGAAATTTGAATACTAAACGTTTCAATATCAATATCGTCTGGATCAATAATATCAAAACCTGTAACAATGTTTATTTGACTCAACGGACAATATACCTGATCTCCTATTGCATCTAAACTTGGTGGAATATTTGTTTGAGACCAAGCATAATTAGAGCAAAGAGAATAAGCAAGGAAAAATAGTATGTAATAAGTTCTTTTCAATTTTTTGAATTGAACTTGTAAAAATAAGGAATAAAATTACTTATTTAAATACATCCCAAAAAACTTCAACCAGATTGTAAGTATAAAAACTACCAAAATAATAACAAGCTTAATCATTATCACTCAATTTAAAAAAGTCGTTAACAGGCTTATTAAAAAGCTCCGATAATTTTAAAGCCAACACTGTTGAAGGTACATATCTATTAGCTTCAATAGAGTTTATAGTTTGTCGTGACACACCTATTCGCTTTGCTAAATCGTCTTGTGTAAGACTTAATATAGCACGTTCTACTTTTATAGTATTTTGCATTATCTAAAACGTTTTAGCATTTGGTAGAACATTATTTGAATGAGAAGCATAAAGAATAAGAGTTGAAAATCACCCAATTGTAATAACGACTCTTTATTTTCTTTATTAAAAATTCTAACAATCGCATAAGTTACATAAGGTTGTGTTAAGGCATAAAAAACACCAAAAATAAAAGCCATAGCATAAGACTGACTTCTAAGTTTTACAGTTAACTCGTCTTCTTCTTTATCTCTTGAAACCGAAATAAGCAACAATCCTACTAAGATGCTCTTCTCAATAATATCTCTAAGTATTTCAGGCTCTCCTTCAACAAAGCGTAAACCTATTAATGTAGAAATTGAAGCTATTAAAACTATAACTCCAACAGTTTTAAATTTGTTAGGTAATTGAAGTTTGCTATACTTTTCTAAACGTTCTCTCTCACAATCCATAAACTTTTGTATATTCATGATATTTAATTTTTTTGACAAATATATTTTATATAAAGGAAAATTATTTTTCCTATTTGACAAATATACTTTACATTTTTGAATTACACAATTTTTATTAAATACTTTTTATATTATTAGAACAGAATTGATTTTGCAAGAAAAAACAACTAATTTAGTTATCTTTCGATTTTATAATCAATACAAATGATGCATTAAATTGTATAATATTCTAATGATTAAATTAAGTAAGTCTAATTTATATATTTAATGAAACCATTTAAATCATTAGATATTATTTGTAATTACAAATTCAAATTATTAAGTGTAGTGAATTGGCTAAATCCCACTGTGAATAAAAAATAAAGATTGTAGGCAGAGAAGACAGAAGAATACAACTAAAATTCAATAAAGAATGAAAATATTTTTCACATTCATAATCGTATTAATTTTTCAAAGTAATTCTTTTGCTCAAAAAAAAGTGGATTATAAAATCGAAAGATAACTAAATTAGTTG